>JADFMZ010000053.1 GCA_022563615.1 Planctomycetota bacterium | reverse complement strand
TTTCTTTATTTTGGACCCCGGCCCAACGAAGGGCAACCCGCGGCGAGGCCAAACTGCGGCTCCGAGGCATCGATTGTCTTGCCGCTCAGATTCTGCCCGAACACCTGCCGCGGGGTGCCAACGTTGCTGCTGGCAACCAGGGGCGGCTCGACTGCGACCCGGTGCGGGCCTCTCAAATTCGTGTCGGGGTGTCACCGACCGACAGCCAGTAACTCTTTGCGCAGCAAAGACTTACGTCGGCGAACCGCCATCGCGAACCGACAGATCCGCCACACATTTCATCTCCAGATCCCCATATGCTGCCCCCGCTAGTTGACGGGTCGTTGCGAAATCCGCCGACCCCTGGGGCCATACGCACGCCGCCCAACTCCGCGCCGAAGGTGTCGACATCGCCATCATCTCCCGCCAACTCGGCCACGCCAGCATCACCACCACCGCCCGCTACCTCGACCACCTCGCGCCAAGGGCCGTCATCGAAGCGATCCCACGCGGCTCCGTGGGTTGAAAGACAACTTTCAGTCCAAGGGTTATCGAGTACAGACGGCCTGCGACGGTGAAGCCGGTCTCGCGGCTGTGCTCAACGGCGATAACGCGCGCCAAAAGCGAGAGCGAGACCGGCTGTGACACTACATTCGATAATTGGCAGCGCCTCATCTCTCGCTACTGGCCTTTCCGACGCCGAAGCTCCGCTTCGCATCAGGCTTCGAAAGAGCCGGATGGCATTTTCGGGAGGCACAGGGCTGGGTTCGATATTCAAAACGCCGGCCGAGCATGGTCAAGACAGAGGTTGACCAGATCGTCAATTCTTGCGGTCCCGGCGCACATCACTTCGTCCGCCCCTCCCCAGTAGATCTTGACGGTGCCGTCGTCTTCGGGAATCGCACCACAGGTGAAAATGACGTTGTGGACGTAGCCGGTCACCTCCCACGGGTCCTGCGGCTGAAGGATCCACTCGTCGCCAACGCCGATAATTCTTGACGGATCCTTCAGGTCGTGCAGGGCGACGCCCAGGCGGTAAACGGAACCGTCCATGGTCGGAAAGACGCCGTGGTAAATATGCAGCCAGCCGCGATCTGTTTTGATCGGCGTCGCCCCCGGACCGATCTTCATCTCGTCCCAGTGGTATTGCACCGGCTTCATGACCACCTTCGAGTCACCCCAGTGAACCAGATCGGGCGAGAAGCTGATCCAGATCGACCAGGGTGAAATCTCCGAATGCGGACGGTCGAGGCGTACGTAGCGCCCGTCGAACTTTTCCGGGAAGATCACAACGTTGCGGGCGTCAGCTTGGGTGATGAGGGCGATACGCTCGACTTGTCGAAAGTCCTTGGTGCTGGCCAAGGCGATGCGGACACCGTGGCGCGAGTAAGCGCTATAGGTGAGCAGGTAGGCCCCGTCGATCGGGCAGATGCGGCAATCTTCGACGCCGAATTCTTCATATTCGGCGAACGCGCCGTCGTTGGCAGGTTCGAGGAAGGGCTCCGGGTGGACACGAAAGGCGAAGCCGTCATCGCTATCCGCCAAACCGATGATCGATCGACCGGTGCGCCGGTGGGAGCGAAAGAGTAAAACGTATCGGCCGTCGTGCTTAACGGCGCCAGCGTTGTGTACGGTCTCGACTGGATAGGGAATGTCATCCTTGGTGAGGATGGGGTTCTTGTCGAATCGTCGGACGAGATCGCTCATAATCCAGCTCCCGGACACTCTTGGGCAACGAGTCTTCGATACACCGCTTCGTACCCCTGAGCCATGACCGGTGCACTGAAGCGCGTTTTGACGTTGGTGCGGCACGTGTTTGGATTGATGCGGTCAAGGTGTTTCACGGCCTCGACAGCCTCATTCACGGTATCAAACAAGAAGCCGGTCTCGCCCGACTGAATCAGCTCCGGGAAGGCCCCGCGCCGGCTACCGATCATCGGCGTACCACATGCTTGGGCTTCGACGCAGGTCAGGCCGAAGGGTTCGTCCCACAGAATCGGGCAGATCAACGCCCTGGCGTGCTGATAGTGAGGAACCAATTCCCGCTGCGAGAGCAAGCCAAGATAGGTTATGTTTCGACCATCGACGTGAGGTTTGATGCGTTGATCGTAGTAATCCTGGTATTGCGATTCGATCATGCCAGCCAACCGTAAGGGCATGCCGGCCTTGAGGGCGATCTCGATGGCTTGAGCCGTCCCTTTTTCCGGAGAGAGTCGCCCGGCGAAGAGCAGGTAGTCCTCTTTTTCTTCGCAGAACGGGAAAGCATCAATGTTGATACCGTTGTAGACGGTGGCCACATAGTTGAGATCGGGTTTGAACGCCCGTTCGGCGTCGGAGATGGAGACGTAGGGCTGGTCGCGGTACCGATCGAAAACCGGATGGTGCGCCGTCGCCCAGGCGGCGCCGTGGAGAGTGGAGACCATCGGGCAAGGGATCAATCGGGAAAAAATCAGGGCGTGGACGTGCAGATGCGAATGCACAACGTCAAAGCAACCATCGCGGGCAGCCTCCATACAGATGGCGATGTGTTGCTGCTCAAGCGCGCGGAAGTTCGGGGGGCCCGCGAGCAGGCCGGTATCGGGATCAAGACGGGCGTGGCCCTTTGTCTCCTGCTCGGGCCACAGCGAGAACGGGTGTGGCACGGTCTCCACGAGCTTACCGGCAGTCTTGGAACCGGCGGCGGCGAACAGCGTTACCTCATGACCGCGTTTGACCAGTTGTTCGGTCAGGTTGCTGGCCACCTGCTCCCAAGGTCCGTACCCTTCCGGCGGCACCGGCCAGGACACCGGCGACAGTATGGCGATCCTCAATTGCTCGAATTGTCCAGGCATGGAAACCTCGGGCCATTGGGTCGATTGGTCAATGCTCGCGTTGGCCAATCGGTCTTTTCACGATCCGGAGTAAAGTAGCTGCCGTCGTCCGAGTATATAAGCGGAAAGATAAACACGCCATGATGGGCGGTGTCCCAGCATTCATTGAAATCCTCTGAGGTTCCAGCTATCTACGCAACCTCGTGCTTGCTGTCAACGCGCTGATTCTCCAGCGCCCGCAGCAGCGTGTGCATCTGCTTGTGGCCTTTGATTCGTCCGAATCTCTGCTCGTACAGCAACAAGCCGGAGGCTCACCAACGAGCCACTCGACTCCCTCGCTTCCAGCTCTCAACCCGCCGTGGGTGGTACACAACCTTGTCAAACAGCGACTCAATCGGATTGGTGACGCGAAACGTCCTGCGAAGAAGATGCGGAAGGCCCAGCGGATGGACCGTCAGCGTCTCCTTCGGGTCTTCGGCCACCGGTTCGTGAAGATCCCCATACCACTGTATGATCTTCTTCATCGTCGCCAAAGCTCCCTTCGAGTCCTGAGAGAATCGGTCGGTATCACGTCAAACGCGTGATCGCATCCGGCGGGATAGGGACGGTCTACGAGGCCACACGGGAGAAACCGCGCCGCGTCCTGGCGGCCAAGGTCATGAAGAAGGGCATCGCCTCGCGCTCTGGCGTGCGGCCAGACAACCAATACAATGGATGCGCATGGGTTTCGCCATGATGTGTGGTCTTGAGGAAACAACGATGTCAAGTTCCCAAAGCGTTCGAATGGCGCTGATCAGTTCTTACGTCCCCCGGCGATGCGGGCTCGCCACGTTCACGCACAACTTAGCCACCGCCATATCGGAAGTCAGCCACGCGCCCCTGGGTGACCCGCGATCGGGGATTCGGATCGTGGCCATGAATGACCAGCCCGGCGCCTACAGCTACGACACCGAAGTGATTGCGGAGATCCATCAACAGCGTCGCAACGACTATCGAAACGCCGCCGACATCATCAACACAAGCCGGATCGATGCGGTCAGTCTGCAGCACGAATACGGGCTGTTCGGCGGAGACTGCGGGGAGCATTTGTTCGATCTCCTGGATCGCCTGCGCAAACCGCTGATCTCAACGTTGCACTCCGTCTTGAGCGAACCGTCTCCGAAACAGCGCGAAGTTGTGGAGCGTATTTGCGCGACAAGTAGTACGGTTGTGGTGATGGTCGCACGGGCGAAAATGCTGCTCGCGGAAGTCTACGGCGTACCGACCGAACGCATCCGTGTCATTCCACACGGCGTGCCCGACGTACCATTCGGTGACACAGAACCCTTCAAGAAGCGTTTCGATGTGAGCAATCGGCCCATGATCCTGACGTTCGGCCTGCTGGGTCCAGGCAAAAGCCTTGAAACGGTCATTGAAGCGCTCGCGACCGTGGTCCCCGACCACCCCGACCTCGCCTACATCATCCTCGGGGTCACCCATCCGAGCGTACGACGGGAGCAAGGTGAGCTCTACCGATTGTCTTTGGAGCGTCGCGTTGTTGAGCTGAATATTCAGAACAATGTGCTGTTCCACAACCACTATGTCTCGGACGATGATCTTCGCGAATATCTGCAAGCCGCCGACATCTTTGTGACACCCTACCGTGATAAGGAACAGATCACCTCGGGCACGCTGGCATACGCCATGGCCTGCGGCAAAGCCGTCATCTCCACACCCTATTGGCACGCCCAGGAGTTGCTGGTCAACGGGAGCGGGCGCCTTGTCGAATTTGGGGACGTCCAGGGATTCTCCGACGCCATCGGTGAACTCATCGCCGACCGAGGTAAACGCCTATCCATGCAGCGCGCCGCGTACGATCGTTGCCGCTCGATGGTCTGGCCGAACGTTGGACGGCAGTACGTCGACGCTTTGACCGAAGCCATCGGCTCCCACGCGGAGCAGTCGGCTGAACGTCCAGCGACGCGCGGAGCGAGGATGCGCATGTCGCTGCCGGAGCTTTGCTCTGACCATCTGGACACCATGACCGACGATACCGGCATATTCCAACACGCCGTCTACGGCACGCCCAACCGGCACCACGGTTACTGCTCGGACGACAACGCGCGGGCGCTCATCGTCGCGTCGATGGGATGGTCGCTCTTCCAGGATGATCGCTGGCTGGCTCACATGGATTGCTACCTCGGGTTCCTGCATTACGCCCATGTCCCGGAAACGAATCGCTTCCGGAACATGATGTCCTACGACCGTAGGTGGCTGGACAAGGAGGAAAGCGATGATTGCCAGGGACGCGTCGTGTGGGCCTTGGGCTATCTCATGTCCCATGCACCCAGTGACTCCGCCCGCCAACTTGCCACCGACTTGTTTCGCTGTGCGATCCCCATGATTGAAACATTGCGTTATCCGCGGTCCTGGTCGCTGAGTATTCTCGGGCTGCATTATTACCTGCGCGCCATTCCGGACGATCACGCGGTGCGCAAGGTCAAGATCGCCCTGGCCGACCGCCTCAACGCCGCCTTCGACGTGCACGAAGCCGAAGATTGGCCTTGGTTCGAAAACGTTGTGACGTACGACAACGGCCGCATCCCGCAGGCCCTCATCATCGCCGGCCACCAACTCGACCGGGCGGACCTCGTCGATCGCGGTCTCCGCACACTTCGCTGGTTGCTCGAGATCCAAACGGCACCGCAAGGGCACCTTTCGATCATCGGCAACGACGGCTGGCTCGTGCGCGGCGAACCGCGGGCTGCGTTTGACCAACAGCCGCTCGAAGCAGCCGCACTGATCGCGGCGTGCAAGGCGGCGTACCGCGCCTCCGGCGATCGCTACTGGCTTGACGAAATGCGACGCTGCCTCGAGTGGTATCTCGGCAAGAACGACGTCGGTGTCTCCATGGTAGACTTCAAGACGCGAGGGTGCTTTGACGGATTGAAACGCACCGGCGTCAATCACAACCAAGGCGCCGAATCGCTGGTGAGTTGGCTGCTTTCCCTGGCCATCATGCACGAGATGCAGACGGGCGACGCCCCAGAGGTCGGCAAGACGACTGCGTATTCTTTCCGTCCAGAACTCTGCCAATAAGCCGATGCGGTAGACACGACGTACGACCCGCATGCAACCATGGAGAACGCGCCTAATGCAACACGCCCGCGAGGATCCCAGACGTAGACTGCTGAAACGCCATAACGACAATCCGCTGCTCACGGCGTACGACTGGCCTTATTTCGTGAATACCGTGTTCAACACCGGCGCGGTGCAACTGCCCTCTGGCGAGACCCTGCTCCTCGTGCGCGTCGAAGATTGCTCCGGGTTGTCGCACCTCTGCGCTGCACGCTCCAAGGACGGCGTCACGGATTGGAAAATCGATCCCGAGCCGACGCTCAGCCCCGATCCGGAACACCATCCCGAAGAGCTCTGGGGCATTGAAGACCCCCGCGTCGTTTGGGTCGACGAACTGGACATGTTCGCCATCACCTACACCTGTTACTCCCAGCGCGGACCCGGCATGTCCTTGGCCCTGACGAAAGACTTCAAAACGTTCGACCGAAGGGGCATCCTCTTCCCGCCCGAGGATAAGGACGCTGCCCTGCTCCCCAAGCGCATCGACGGGCGTTGGGCCGTGATCCACCGCCCCCTTCCCGCGCATCAGCCAGCCCACATCTGGATATCCTATTCGCCCGATCTTCGCCACTGGGGCGACCATAAGATCATCCTCCACGCCCGGAACGGCGCCTGGTGGGACGCCAACAAGATTGGCCTATCGCCCCCGCTTATCGAGACGCCGGAAGGCTGGTTGATGCTGTACCACGGCGTGAGAATGACGCCCGCAGGATGCATCTACCGCCTGGGACTAGCGTTGATGGACCTCGAAGACCCGTCGCGTTGTATCCGGCGTTGTACGAAATGGATCATGGGGCCGGAGGCGGAATACGAACGCACCGGCGACGTCGGGGGCGTCGTTTTCCCCTGCGGCTACACGATCGGTGATGACGGCGACACCATGCACCTGTATTACGGGGCGGCCGACACCTCGATCGCATTAGCCACCGGAAGCGTTCGCGAAATGCTCGCCTGGCTCGAAGAGAACAGCACGCCCGGCGATTCGGCAGCGGAATAACCCGCGTCACGACCGAACCTCGGGCTGCAGAACGAGTCCGTTTCCGATGTCAAGGCCGTTGATCTGGGAGAACTCGCCGATGTGGTCACCGTAGGCCACCACGTCTAATGTCTGGCCGACTACAAGAATGGGACCGTTGACGAGGGTTATGTCAAGCGTGCCAAGCAATGTAGCCGTACCGGAGACGTCCAGGATGTCGTGCTCGATATTGCCACCAGTTTCGACCAGTGCAATGGCAACTGTGCCCCCCGTACAAAGATCGTTGGACCGACACGCCGGGCGAACGTCATCTCGTGCGTTCCTACGGCGTCCATAACGCTCGGACCGTGAAGCGTGAAAATCCATGGGGAAACGTTACGCTTGCGCTGGCCGTCGAGAGTTCGAAGGTTCCCGACAGCGGGGTGGTTTCGACAACGATGTCGGCCTGGGCTTCGGAAAATACAAAGAGCGTCACTACCGTTGGGTCCTCTATGGTTCCCAGCGGAACGTTCCTTGCTTCAATCGTCAGTATCACGGTCGTCGACTCGTTGATCGTAACATCGGGGTTCGAGAAGCTACCGGACGGCCGGTCCGGGACAGCCAGTCCGTCCACAGCCAGCACACGCACCGACGGGCGATTGTCCGGAAGAAAAACAGCGTTGGGGCTGAGGGTCATGATACGTAACAGAGATGTTGTGGTTCCCGTGAAGTTGTACTCGAACGCTTCAAGGCGAATCCGGCCAGCACCACCGCGACCATTGTCGCCGCATGTGGGCCCGCCAGCAGTGCGAAGCGAACCCGATCCGTTAATGACCGGGGCCAATAGCCTGATGGCCCCGCCGCTCCCACCGCCGCCGTTGTCTTCGGAGCAATTCGTACCACTAATCCTCGTCCCTGCACCGCCATTCGCGTTAATTGCGCCATCGACGGTGATGGATAAGGAGCCGGCAATGAGTAAGGCGCCACCACCGGCCCCACCACCCCTCGCAGTGATCCTTACGCCGCCTGAGCCTCCCGAGCCGCCGATCAGAGGGAGCAGAAAAACATTCCCATAGGTATTGCCGACTGGATCCTCACACCTGTTTAACCCTCGGGTTCCGTATCCGGCACCTTCTATAGAAAAACAGTGACTTGCGTTGCTGCCTCTACTGGCACCGGCACCCGGCCCGAAGCCGAGGACGAATCGCAGGAATGGTCCGACCTCCACGCCGCCATCCGTGAGGCCCACAAGGCCTATCAGAGCGATGGAACGATGCCCGATTGACGCCCTCCCGTGGTCTTGCTCACAGGATCGCGTGTCGGTTCTCTTGATACGCCCAATGGATCACGGCAGCGGAGGCGGTTGTTCCGCCAAGTCTTCCAACCGGGAGCCCACGATGTGGTATGACCTGCCGATTATTTTGGCCCACTGGCTAATCCAAGCGGGCCACGCTTCGCGCACGCGCGACGAATTCGTTCCGCCCGCTTCGGCTATGCTATCCAAAACTCCACGGCTCGGAATCGCCTTTCTGATGATCTTGTCCACGTCCACGACAGACGTATCGGGCTCCGGCATGACGAACGTCACCGGAACGTCGAGAAACGCTATGTCATTCGACTTCTCGATGCTCCTTCCATGACCGAGAAATGTCGCTAGTTCCAGCATGGATGCCATTAGCCCGTAGGCGCGCATCGAATCTACAAACGAGCTTCGTGAGTGGAAAAAGTGCCGCATCCAGGGCCGCTCATCGAACAGACTTCGCAGAAATTTCGATGCGTTGAAACAGTCCTTGTCAAGCGATGCTGGCCATCCCATTAGCTCGTGTTCCTCCCAGAGCTTGCAGGCCTCGGCTCGCTCAGGGGCTCGAACCGTAGTGGACAGCAGTTGGATCGCTCCATCGTGCTTGGCCGATGCGATCAGGAAAGCGCCGAGCACATGGTGGTACATGAATGCCAGGGCGATCGGCATTCCGATTACAAAGACGTTCCCGGACCGCTCCCATGCGTCCAGACTCACGAAATCGTCGATCAGACCTCGCTGGTCACTGATTGACTCGATTTCCGAGTCCACAGCGGTTAGGGCGAGTACGACCAACGGTTCACAGATACGGACTCCTTCGGCGAACGTCCGCCGCCAGTCTTCGTCTGAAAGGCCCGTGTCACGAACGTCCGCCCGCCATGCAAGTAGACGGGGTTGGATCGCCGCACGGGCTCGACGTAACAGCCGTTTCCAACCTATCAGGTCTCTGCGGGAAAGCAGCGTTTCTGCGTGTTCTGCGATCACGTTCGGATCGGTCTCGTCGATTGAGCGAACGTCAACGGACGCGGGCTCGCTCGGTTGAGACGGTTCGGCATACGGATTCGGACCTAGCGGTGGCTCGGGATCGGCTGGGGCGTTGTGAAGGTCTCGTGAAAGCTCGTCGAGTCGCACGTCGTATTCAACATCCTTGCGAAAATCGATATAGCGACGACTCCTCGCAAAGGTCGGGATGGACTCCTCTCGCGTTCCGTCACGAAGCACGCACTTGAACTTGGACGTGTCGATATTAGCGGCCAACTCCGCCGTTATCACGGATCGCTCGTATCCAACACCGCCTTCACCCTCGTTAGCCTTGCGTGCATACGCCGGTGTGCAAATCAACAGGACGCGATCGCACGTGCGGATCGAGTCCATGAACAGCGTGAAGTCGGCCCCGATGACCACTTTCCAATCGTCCAACAGAGCGTCCACGCCGTGGCGACGAAGATCGGCAGCCAGCGTCTTGACTCAGTTCTTGTGCTCAGGAGATTCGTGGGCGTAGGAGACAAAGACGCGGGGCGCCTCGTGAGTTTGCTCGCCTTCCATCTTTGGCATGTCGGTCATTTGGGTCGCACCCCCTGTTTCACTAGTCTCGCTTCAAGTCGGTGGCGATTTCAGCAAACTGATCAAGGGCAGCCTGGAGGTCTTCGACGATTTCCTCGGCGATCACGTCGGGATCGGGCAGGTTGGCTGAGTCTTCAAGGCTCTCGTCCTTCAACCAGAAGATGTCCAGGCTGACCTTGTCCCGTTTGATGATCTCGTCGTAGCCGTAAGCTCGCCAGCGACCATCGGGTTTCTTGTCCTCGCTCCAGGTTGCCCGTCGCTTGTGGCGGTTCTCGGGGTTGAAGCACTTGACGAATTCGTCAAGATCGCTTCGACCTAACGGATTCGTCTTCAGCGTGAAATGCATGTTGGTTCGCAGGTCGTAAATCCACAGCTTCTTCGTCCACGGCTTCTCGCTGGCGGGCTTGCGATCGAAAAAGAGGACGTTGGCTTTGACGCCTTGAGCGTAGAAGACGCCGGTCGGAAGCCGAAGAAGCGTATGGACCTCGCATTCATGTAAGAGTTTACGGCGAACACGCTCGCCTGCTCCACCCTCGAACAGGACGTTGTCGGGAACGACGATGGCCGCTCGTCCGTTGATCTCCAACAGCGTCTTGACATGTTGCAGGAAGTTGAGCTGCTTGTTCTTCGTCGAAGCCCAGAAGTCGTCGCGGACAATCGTATCGTCCTGCTTCTCCATTTTGCCCTCTTCGTTGACGACCGCAACGCTGCTCTTTTTGCCGAAGGGTGGATTGGTCAAGATCATGCTGAAACGATCACCGGGATCCGCCTTGAGGCTGTCGTGTACCTGGACGGGACTTTCGTCAGGGTCGATGCCGTGGAGGTACAGGTTCATCACGCAGAGGCGAGCCGTATTGTCCACAATTTCGCAGCCACGAAGCGCGTCGAATTTGAGATGCTTCTTCTGATCGGGATCGAGCTTGTTGTGTTGCGAGACGTACGAGTGAGACGCAAGCAGGAATCCTCCGGTTCCGCAGGCTGGATCACAAATCGTCTCAGCCGGTCCCGGTCGCATGCAATCCACGATGCCTTCAATCAGCGGTCGTGGCGTAAAGTATTGCCCGGCTCCGCTCTTCACGTCCTCAGCATTCTTCTGGAGCAAGCCTTCGTAGGCATCGCCTTTGACATCGGCGTCCAGCGTGAGCCACCGCTCCTTGTCAATCAGATCAATGATCAGCCGACGTAGCTTGGCAGGGTCTTGAATCTTGTTTTGAGCCTTCCGGAAGATAATACCCAGCATGCCCTTGAGCTTGCCGAGTTCTTCGAGGCAGTGGCGGTAATGGACCTCAAGCTCATCGCCATCCTTCGCAAGCAGCGTATCCCAGCCGTATTTCTTAGGAATCGTTTGAGGCTTGTTGAAGGGCGGCTTCGTCCGCTCGTCCGCCATCTTCAAGAAGAGCAGGTACGTCAACTGCTCGACGTAATCGCCGTAGCTCATGCCGTCGTCACGAAGGACGTTGCAGTAGTTCCAAAGCTTTGAGACGATTTGCTGCGAGTGGTTATTGTTTTCGCTCATTAGAATAGCTCAGGTTGATCAGCTTTCGCTCTTGATCTTTTTCTTCCCGCTGATTTCGTAACGGCGGCGACTCGCTTCCTTCGCTTCGGCTTCGAGTTCGTCTTCGCCTGTTCGTTCTCCCGCTCAGCCTTGATACGCTCAAGCAATATGCTCGCCGGTTCGTCGCTCGCGTCTTGCTCCACGAGCTTGCCCTCGAAGGCTCGCTTGAGAATCGATTGCCGAAGGCGGTCGTATCGTTGCTGACTTCGACCCAACAAGGTCGTCAGGTCATCAGCATGAGAGAGCCGGTATTCTACATCTTGTACAATGAGTAATTGTTCTTTAGGAGGTGGAAGTGGAATCGCTAGATTCCGAAGAATATACCCATTTATCCCCGGTCGAGTTTGCCCTCTTATTTCTCGTTTCATCTGCCAGCGAACAACTGAAGCGCCCCACAGTGCAAACATCAGATAGGAAGGATGAATGAGACCTTGGTCCGGTGTTATCCGATAGACGTGCTTGGTGATGATCGCTGGTTCCATATCTGCAGGGACTACGCAGCAACGCCCGACTGTTGCCATCACGGTAATAAGAACATCGAGGGGTCTTGCCTCGTACTTCTTCAGCTCCCGAAACTTGGTTGGGCTGATCCGATGTTGGCTACCAAGAGAGAAGCGACCTTCAAGAACATTATCGATACCAATTGCGAGTATCCCGGAGTCTTGGAATTCAGAGTGAAGCAGATTACTTCCGAATGGTCCGCTTTGGATCGAGCGTGGGCAGTCCAATGCGAGTGCTTCTGTCGTAACCCAAGTCCAATTATCTGGCAACCTCGGCAATTCCGCTACATCCGGCTTCGCTGGTTCCTTGTACTTCTCTTTCCATTTGTCGTTTTTGGGTGGCTTGCCTTTGATTATACGGTAAATAATGTTATCTTCGTTGCTTTTGTTTTTACCAATAAGCAGAGAAATTTCTTCCTTAGAATTACCTTTAAATGTATTAATAACCTTTTTCCAAACATCTGAATCTTTTTTATGCAATGAATCATAGAACTTTTGTGGAATACCGAACATATCACAAAGGTCTTTACCAGATTCTTTTGTTAGCTTTGCACTTGTCTTTTCAAAACCTAGTACAGCTTCTGATTCTGGATCTATCTCACTGATCGGAAG
>JADFMZ010000052.1 GCA_022563615.1 Planctomycetota bacterium | reverse complement strand
GTAATATCTGCTCGGCATGGGTGCGGTGATGGTGAGAAAGTAACCGTTGAATTAAGACAGGCAATCGTTAAAATGGTGCGATAAAGACTTTTCTGAAAAGAATAAATTATGAACTTCAAACGTGGCTTTAAAAGATTAACCTTTTTTATATCAATTATTGCATTTCTTGTTTCTGGAATAATGAGTTCCATTTATTTTTATAATGAAACAAGAAAAAACCTTTCACATCACCTTGAATTTTTAGAATTCGACCGCACTCTGTTAGAGGAGAAAGAGAGTGAAGTATCTGAGAAATTAAGAGAGCAAAGTCCAGTTCTTCTTAAAGACCTTAATCTTGTTGCTTATTATAAAAAGGATATATCAAGAAGAGAAAAGCAAATTCCACCAGCAGCATATTTTTACAATCTGATTTTTACTTTTTTTATTAGCTTAGGAATATTTATTTCTATATGGATTGCATATTATATATTGTTTTATTTTTTTAAGTGGCCTGTGTTTCATTTATTCAGGTGGCTTGCTCTTGGTTTTCGTGAAGACAAGTCTGCAAACGAGCAAAACAATAAGTAAATCGGCAGTCGTTAAAATGGTGCGGTGAAAACTTTTCTGAAAGGGGAATAATATGTCAAAACCACTTGGTATACTTCAACAAGAAGCTAATGAATTACAAGACAATGCAAATATACTTCAACAAAAAATGATAGATGTGATAGATAGAAACAATGATGTAACATCAACGCATAACACAATAATGAGGAGGTTAACTTGGGTTATTGTTGTATTAACCATTATCACTTTGTTGTGGACAAATTACAACAGAACAGGGCGGTATGCAATATCGGCCGGTGGGTATGTTCTCGATACAAAAACAAGTCAGATGTGGAAGCGGGATAAAACCATCACTGCCGATATGGGAACAAATGAAAAACCGATATACAAATGGTATTCTACCGAAGAAATAGAAGAAAAGACCAAAAACAATAAGTAAATAAGTACAACCCGGTGTAAATTGTTAAAACGGTGCGGTGATAGGGAGATTTGGATTATGAACCGGCAAAAAGGTATTAAGAGAACAGTATTCGTAGTATCTATTATCGCATTCATTTTAAAATTTCTTCGTGTTTCTAAAGTTGAAACACTTCCTATAGCATTAATAGTAGCTGGTATTATTTTTGTGTTTGTTTGGCTCTGTTACTTTGCAGTGCTTTGGATAGTAAAAGGCTTCCGTGACGAAAACAAAAAGGAAATGCAACAACAGCCAACGCGTAAGACTAATTTTTACATTATCCTTTACATTATCCTTGCTGGGTTGGTAATGTTTATTTTTATCCTATTGGTAGCCTTCCTCATATTTACGATATTTACGGACTTCAACCTTGCAGCTATAATAGAAGCCCTCAACAACCTCTAATACTCCAATAATTTTCCATTTATAAGGAAAAATATAATACATATACCCACCTCCACATAAGTCCTTATTCCCCAAACAACCTCCACCATTCCTATATAGACACGACCATTAATACTACAGCGCAACATGGGCTCAAGAATTCAGGTTGTCTGTGCCGATAACTCCTTATGAGCATGGTGCTTATAAGGAGAATTGGTATGGATGCAAAACAAATAAAAAAAATGGGACGTAAATTGGAAGAATTTCTGGGTGAATTTGATGACTGTTTTGGGCGTAGCGGGCCACGAGAACATCTGCGGACATACGTCAGTGGGCAATTGTCAGACCTGCCTCGCAAAAGCATAGAGCCGATTGCTTTGGCAGCGAAAATACCGCCTCGCACATTGCAGTATTTTCTCTCATCAATGCAATGGGATCAACGGCGTCTACGTGACCGAACTCAGTGGATGGTCGCTCGTGATCACGCCCATCCGAAGGCTATAGGTGTCGTAGATGAAACGGGTAATCCCAAGAAAGGCAGGCACACCGTTGGCGTTCAGCGACAATGGTGCGGTGAAGGAAGACTATAGCCTGGAGGGAGATCATTTGCTCGTCCAGTATGTCAAGGCGATGGAGGCCACCTGTCTGAACCGCGACGGCAAAGCCAAGCCGTTCATCATGGGTTGCTATGGTATCGGGCTCAACCGCATCATGGCGGCTGCCATCGAAGCGTATCATGATGAGAAGGGAATCTGCTGGCCGATGACGATCGCGCCGTTTCAGGTTGTCATCTGCGCGCTCGATGTGCGTGAAGAACAAGTCAGAACCCTAGCCCAGAAGCTGCACGATGAACTGGAGCAGTGCGGCGTGGATGTCTTGTTGGATGACCGCGACGCGCGGCCGGGCTTCAAGTTCAAAGATGCCGAGCTGATCGGTTTTCCCATCGTCGTCGTGGTCGGCAAGAGGGGCCTCGCAGACGGCACGATGGACCTCCAAATTCGGCGCACCGGAGAAACTCGCAAGCTTGCACCCGACCAAGTGGCGTCCGCGGTCAAGCAACTTGTCGAGGATGCGACCCGCGCCGAACGCACTTGACGTTTCCGTAAACCTTCAAATAGCAGTCTACACGTCGGGAGGGCCAGGCTCCCGCCGAGCCGGCGTACTTGATCGGCAGCGCGCAATCCCTACGTTTCGCTTCTTTGATGTTGGCTCTCCCCCCGTGGTGAAGAAAATGTCACCCGGTTGTGCGAAAGTGGGATCAGAAGCATAATATTAGAGCTTCTAACAAGACCGAGCCGCAGGCATTTTGAAAAGGCCTGCGCGAACGTCAGAGTGTTGTGGGTGATTCGAAACACGATTTGTTAGGCGCTCTTGGATTCCGGTTCTCAGGTGTGATAACGACATGAGCGTACCAAGGCACGCTAAACCTATAGTATCGAGAAACGTCGAGCCGCCCGACGCGATTGCGCGGGCTCAAGCCCGGGGTTCGGTTCTAGCTCAGTGCCTGACAACTAGCCGGCGACGCGGAACCGGTCTGGTTCGAACCCTGGTGGTCGCGTCGGCCACACTTACCATCCTCGGTGTCTGCTTCACGATCTACCAGTACAGCCTGATGGATCCCGACTTGTCAGACGGTTCGGCGCATCCGAGGCTGCCTTCGATGCCTACCGAACCTTTCAGCACCGAGCCCGCCCCTGACCCCGCCGAATCCGAAGGCATTGAGTTCGGCGGCGGCGTCCTGGGTCCGGCCCGAGGCATCAAGCTGACGATTTACCCTCGGGAGGGAACCCGGGCAAGCCTCGAAATTGAGGTCCGTGACTGGAGGCCCAAACCCGGCGCAAGCAACGAGTTCATTCTTGATGCACCGGTTCTGCGCACGCGAACCAAGGATGGCCACGCCGTCCGCGTCACGGCGCGGCAAGGGGTTCTGGAAGCGCGCCGCCGGCGCGGCGGCAGCCTGGATCCCCAGCGGGGTCGCCTCACCGGTGGCGTGGTCATCGAATACGACCGACTTACGGCAGAGCAGCGCCAAGCCCTGGGCGGTGAGACCGCCGATTCGATCGATCCCGCCGATCTTATTCGGATGGAGATGGAAGAGATCGAGTTTGATTATGAATACTCCACGTTGGTTGTACCCGATGAGCTTCACGTGTCCGCCAGGGACTTCAACCTGCGCGTGGTCGGGTTGGAAGTCCGCCTGAACGAAGCGGCGGGACGTATCGACTCATTACGGGTTCGCGCGGGCGGCCGTTTGGAGCTTCTGGGCACGGGTGAACGGCTCGGACTTTCACTGCCCGGGCTAGGTTCCCAAGGTGAACAGCGGTTGACCCTGTTCGAGTGGGTGCGGTCGGCCGTCGAGGCGCAATGGGCGAAGGCCTCGGCGCCCCGGGAGCCGATGCCGGCGCCAAAGCCGGAGCCGGCGGATCGCGGAATCAGCAAGGAAGTCGTGACGATGTCGGATGAGGGCATCCCGGTGTTTCGCGTGGGCGCGAAAGAATCGGGCTCGGCGCGAACGCCCGTCCACTACCATGCCCGCTTCGAGGGCAACGTGGACGTTCGGCAGTGGGCCGACGGCGAAGTGCGCGTCCGCGTTCAGGGCGACGCGCTCGAAATCATGCGGGAATTCGGTACGGGCGAACGGGATCAGGTGGCATCGCCGCAGGGGGGTTCCGCCGCCGCCGACCGACCGAAACGCGACGGCGCACCCGACGAACGCATCGTGTTGGAGTGGACGGATCGCCTTTTCGTTACGGTACAAGATCCGAACGACGAACGTACGATCGAGCAGATGCGCCCGAAAATGATCGTCGAGGGATCGCCGGTTACGATTGTCCATACCGAGGGTGAAGCGACCTGTGCGCGGGCTCTCTTTTTTCTGGACGACTCGAACATCCGACTTGAAGGCAACGAACAAAATCCTGTTTGGGTGCGCACCATGGACCGAGGTGTCGTGACCGGGCGGAGCTTGTTATGGCAGCGCAACGGCGAGGAATTGTTTGTTCGAGTGACGGGGCCCGGCAGCATGATGCGAAATCCGCCGACGCCGTCGCCGGCTGATCGAGAATCCGATGGCACCGATGCCGTTGAGTCGTCACAGGCTTCGCCGGCGCCCGGTAACGCGGCGCCATTACAGCGGGTCGAGTTCGCCGGCGCTCTCGAAGCCTACGGGCGAAAGGTCCATACGACGACTGCAAGCCTGGACGGGTGGATCACCTCGCGCGAGGAATGGATTCTCGAACGGGCATGGTTGACCGGAGCGGTTCGCGCGCAAGAGGGCGACGCCCTGCTTCTGGCCGACGACCTGAAGCTCACATTCGCTACGAGACGGGTGTGGGCCGGACGGGAATCCACTCTGGAACGATTGGAGGCCGCCGGCAACGTCGAACTGGTGCAGGCCCGTGACCGGCTTTCCTGCCGAGAGTTGAACATCGAATTCGCGCGGGATCCCACCGGGCACGCCCGACTAAAGACCGCCACCGCGATTGGAGATGTCGTAGCCCAGCAGGGTCAGCGTAAGATCAGCGCTCGTGACCGACTTGTCGTGGATTTTGAAGAGATCGACCCGACCGCAAGCGCGACTGCCGGGCTGCAAGGATTAGCGCTCGCAGGTTCGCCCTCGTTCGATCGATCGGCCCAACCCCAAAGCGAGAAGCCGTCAACGGAAACACGTAATCAGGGCAACGAAGCAACCAACCGCAAGAAGATTGTCGCCAAACGTTTTCACGCCTTCGGTGATGTTTCCGTCGTCGATCCTGACCAGAATCTGGCACTGTCTGCCCACGAGCTTCGGTGCGATCTGCTGGATGAGGGCGCAATCGACGACATTCGAGTGACCGGTCGCGATGGTCAACCGGCATCGATTCAGCTTGACACGCTGACCATTGTCGGCCGTGACATCCGCCTCAACGTGCCCGGCCAATCCGCAGAGGTGCCGGGCGACGGGCGGTTGACGTTTCTTTCATTCAAAGATTTGAACGGACAGAAGCTGCGCGAACCCGTTCCCATTACCGTGACCTGGAATGAATGGATGAGGTATCGTGGGAAAGAGGACCGGGCGGTTTTTTCCGGAGACGTTCGCGCCGCCAGCGCCACAGGCGACGCCACGTTCAACTGTGATCAGCTTGTGGTTGAGTTCGCAGAAGCCGTGATCAAGACGCGCGAAGATCCGCCCTCGAAAGGCTGGGAACGCTTCCGGGATATTCTGCAACCGTACAGGAACACTCTGGAAGCGTTCTTGGCTCAGAGCGTGTTTGAGAAGCCTTTTTCAGAGCCGCGCCCGTTAGGAAGCGGTAGCGTTTCGGGTGCGAAAACAGCTCCCTTTGGGGCGCGGCGCGGTTCCAAGGAACTCACCTACCTACTGGCGACCGGTCATGCCGTCGCCGTAACCTCGCAGACCGATCCGAAAACGGGAAAGCTCCTGCGCCGGACGCGCATCGTCGGCCCGAAGCTTTCAGTCAGCCTTCGACCCGACGTCTCGAAAATGCTGATCGAGGGTCCGGGAAGCCTGCAACTGGAAGAGTTTCGCGTGGCCGATACCAGCTCGCCCGACGCCGGCCAACAATCGCAGGGCGGGCTGTTCAAGATCGATGCAAGCGACGGCCCTTCCAAGACTCTCATTCAATGGCAGACCGCCATGTGGTATGACTTTTCGATCGACCAGACGCGTTTCGAGGGCCGGGTCCGACTCAAGCATTTCAGTGGTGCTCAGCTCGCGAAACTTTTCAACAGATCGGGCAGCCCGAACCCGGCACAGTCAGCAGGTCAACTCGGACGCTCCACGTTCCTGACTTGTGATACCTTGACCGTCGATTTTGCGGATCGGGAAGCACGTTCCCGGCAATCCAGAAAACAACGACTCGGGCGGATTAGCGCCCCATCACTGCGGCGGTTCCAGGCTGACGGTTCGGTGGTTCTTCAGGACTCAAGCGAGGGGCTCGCGCTGTGGGCCGATCGACTCGTCTATGAACAGGCGCGCGACATCCTGGCCATTTACGGATCGCCTCTGCGCAAGGCCCGCATCATTACGAAAAAGCCGGGCAAGCTTCCCAGCCAGATGACCGTCGATCGCTTGATCTACAACTTGACCACGGGCGAAGCGGAATTACTCAACCCACTGGCGACAGGGCGTTAGAGCCGCGTTTCACAAGTGCACCATTACGCCTCCATTGGTGGGTGACGGGCAACGTCATGTTGTCGTGTGCCACTGCTTTCAAGCAGTGTCCGCAGTTATTCTTGTGAAGGTCGGGCAATTTGCGCACTGCTCAAGAGCAGTGGCACACCCTCAAAACGACGCGCGAAGCCGCACTTAGAGCAAGCTCTATTTTTATGTAGCGGTCCAACGACCATTTTTTCCGGGTGATTTCCCCGAAATGGCGATACACAATAAATGAGAACGCTGTAGTCACGCAACCCTTTACTTGTGTCGAACGCTCGACCTCAGCCGGTGCGGCGTTAAACGGCGCAGTCGGTCTTGACAAAAAAATGGCAGGTCCGCTCGTGAGCTTAACTCGACGGAGCGAACCTGCCATCGCATCGGCAGGATGAACAGCCGCGAAAGGTCATCGCGCGGCCTACGCGTCTATCGCGTGATGGTCGAGACTTCCGGCGTCGTTAGAATCTCCGGGCCGTTTCGAAACCGCATTCGAATGAACCGTGCACCATTCCTATCGCAAACGTGCGCGGAAGCTACTTGCACTCCAGCCCCATAGTTGTCGCGTCCCCCAAGGCCAAGGATGAAGCCACGGGCAAGTATCGCAGGATGGCCGGCGTTTAGTTGGCAATCACGCATCCCGTAGGTCACTCTTTGCAGCCTCTTTTTCCCTTGATGCCAAATCGCTCCGGGCCTTGCGAATCCCCCACGACTGGCCGCCGCCCGAGCGTTCCTTATGGATTACAAGCCGGAACAGGAGACGGTAGTCACGTGGAATCGAAAGATTTTTGGCTTTCATCCGCCCGACCAGGGTATCCGCCATGTCTTGAAGCAAAGGCCGGGGCTTACTAAGCTCCATCGAGGAACGGGAATCACATGAACACGATGGACGAAGATCTGGTGGCGAGGGCTGCCGGCGGCGATCGAGACGCCCTGTGCCAATTGCTCGAAGAGCACGGCACCGGAGTCCGCAGAGCCCTGGCTGGAGCGATTCCCAAGCGATGGCAGTCCATGCTGGCCATCGACGACGTGATGCAGGAAACCTACACCGATGCCTTCCTTGATGTGTCCGACTTCGTCCCGCGCGGCAGAGGGTCGTTTCAGCGGTGGCTGGCCACCATCGCCAAGCACAACCTACTCAACGCAATACAAATGCTGGAAGCGGAAAAACGCGGAGGGAATCGACGGCGGATCGGCTCGGATATGCGGGAGGACTCCTATGTCTCCCTCTACGATCGTCTGGGGGGAACCACGACAACTCCCAGCCGTCATCTGGCCCGAACAGAGGCTCGCACGGCTTTGCAGCACGCAATCGAACAGCTACCGGAAGATTACCGCCGTGCAGTACAACTGTACGACTTGGAAGGACGACCGATAGAAGAGTTGTCGTCGGTGTTGAAGCGGCGACCCGGCGCGGTCTTCATGCTTCGGGCCCGCGCCCATCGCGCCTTGCGTCGCATTTTGGGCGCCCCTTCCAAATACTTAAGCAGTCTAGGGTGAGTGACGCCTTGGTTTGCGGCTTGAGAGAGTAGCTCCGTGGCCCACACGTTGAGAGAACGTGTCATAACCTTTGTCCGGAGCAAACCTGGACCGGGGAGTCCATGGGGCTTTGCGCCAATGCGGGAATGCCTCGCCGGCGTATGCTCGCGCGAGCTACAAGCCCGCGGCTCAGGGGTGATGCAGAATCACGCAGTGTGACCCAGGAAACACACGTGGCTGAACTCAAACCTAACCAGCGATCGGCTGAGCGCGCACTTGTCGACTCCGCGCGGCTGGATGCTGAGAAGTTGAGCGCCGTCTTGTTCCACACGCGGCGGCTCCCCGATTCCTTCGCGGGGTACGACGTGGTCCGCGAGATTCACAGCGGCTCTCAGGGCGTGGTCTACGAAGCCGTCGAGCAATCGACCGGGCGAAAGGTTGCGGTCAAGGTTCTTCACGAGGGGCCGTTTGCAGGCGCCCATAACAAAACGCGATTCGAACGCGAGGTGCAGATCCTCGCGCAACTCAGGCATCCGAACATTGTCGCCGTGCGTAGCAGTGGCGTCGTCGCCGGCAGCTCCTATTTTGTGATGGACTATATCGCGGGCCAGCCGCTGGACGCGTTTATGGAAAGCTGCGATCACCCTCTGGCGGATACGCTACGGCTCTTCGCTCAAATCTGCGAAGCGGTCAACGCGGCCCACCTTCACGGCGTAATCCACCGTGACCTCAAACCCGGCAACATTCGGATCGACGCGGATGGAGAGCCGCACATCCTGGACTTCGGCCTGGCCAAAATGACGTTCCGGGAACTAATCGATCAGTCGCACACCCAAGTGGCCACCTGCACGGGGCAGTTCGTAGGGTCTCTTCCCTGGGCCAGCCCGGAACAGGCCGCCGGCGAGTCTGACCGGGTCGATATCCGCACCGACGTCTATTCGCTCGGCGTGATCCTGTACCAGATGTTGACGAGTCGGTTCCCCTACGGGGTGACCGGAAACATGCGCGACATCCTGGACAACATCACCCATGCCGAACCCACCAGGCCAAGCAGAATCCGGCGTCAGATCAATGATGAGATCGAAACGATCGTATTGACCGCCCTGGACAAAGCCCCGGAACGCCGATACCAGTCCGCCGGCGAACTGGGGCGCGATGTGCGTCGCTACCTTGCAGGCGAGCCGATCCAGGCCAAGCCCCACAGTAGTTGGTACATCATCCGAAAAACGGTGCACCGCCATCGGGTTCCCGCCGCCGTCACCTGCGCATTCATGCTGGTTCTCGGAACGTTCGGCGGGGCGGCGTTAATGATGCGCCAGCGCGCCGTTGCCGCCGAGCAGAAGGCCAGGGATATCCAACTCGCGTTCGTCGAACGCACGCTCGCCTCGATCGATCCTGGTAACATCAAACTTCGCAATGTCCAGCGCGTCGAGGATCTCGAAGCCGTCGCCCAACGCGTGGAACTGGAGCTGGAGGACCATCCGAAGATTCAAGCGGGTTTGTTCGGGCGGATCGGAAACGTCTATCGGCGTATCGGGATCCTCGAAGCTGCCAGGGAGCATTTGGAAGCAGCCCTGACCATTCGCCGCCAAATCTTCGAAGATGACGCACCGGAAGTGGCGGCCAGTTTGCACGATCTATCCGCCCTCTATTGGGATCTTGGCGACTACGAATCGGCTGAGTCCCTGTATCGAGAGGCATTGGCCACGCGTCGCGCAGTTTTCGGCGATCAGCACGCTAAAGTGGCGGACACACTGAACCACCTGGCGGCATGTTTGGCTTCCCAAGGCGACTATCGCGCGGCTGAGGCGTCCTACCGCGAAGCGCTCGAGATGCGCCGTAAACTCTTCGGGGATGATGATCCCGAGGTGGCGGCCACCCGAAACAATCTGGCTACCTGTTTGATGGAAATCGGCGAGTACGATGAAGCGCTTGGCCTGTTCGAGGAGGCATTGGAAGCCGTTAGGAATCTTGAAACCGCGCAACCCCTCAACGGCAGGGAAAAACCGCAATACGTCCCACGGGCGCTGACCAGCCTGGGCGCGTGCCTGGTGGAGACGGGCGACTACGATCGAGCGGAACCGCTGCTGACCGAGGCGCTGATCCGTAAGCGGGAACAAATGGGCAACGAACACCGGTCCGTCGCCTCCACCCTCCACTGGTTGGCGAGACTCGCCTTCGCTCGGGGAGATTCCCAGGCCGCCCAAGAGCAATGCAGCCAGGCCCTCGATATCCGCCGGAAGGTGCTGCCTGAATCCCATCCGCATCTAGCCAGTTCGCTGATGCTGCATGGAATGATCCAACTGGAGCTCGACGAGCCGGCCGCCGCCGAACCCTTTCTGGTCGAGGCCTTGGACATTCGCACAGGTTCGCTCCCGCCGAACCATTGGCGAACGGCGCAAACGAAGAACGTGCTGGGCGGTTGTCTGGCGAGATTGGATCGCTTTGAGACGGCGGAAGGATTGTTGCTCAATAGCTGGCCCATCATCCGAGACACGCGCGGCCCCGATGACCGATACACACGAGAAGCACGCGGCCGAATCGTCGAACTCTACGAATCCCTGGGTGACCCGGACGAAGCGGACCGATACCGCAACGCCTTCCCGGACCCCGCACCTCCCTGATTGAACCGTTGCTCGCCCCGACGGGGCGTCCCCAACCTTGAAAACTGTCCCCACCTGACTCGGCACAGTACACTTGGGCCGCGTCGAAATATTATGACGACTGCAACCCTGGGTGGGTCGATTCAATGATCCGAACATGGTTTGCGATTGGAAGTGCGGCAACGGCGCGCCGGAGCCTGCCCGTAGGGGCGGCCGAACCTGAGGATAGGTCAGGTCATCCGACCTGCAAGATCATGACGATCGCTTACTTCGATTGTTTCAACGGCGCGGGGGGCGACATGATCGTAGCCTCCCTCCTCGACGCCGGGGCGGATGCGGATGAACTGCGTGCGGTGTTCGGAAGGCTCGGCATCGACGGCTACTCCCTTTCGATCGAGCGCATCCGCAAGCAAGGCCTCGCCTCAACGCGCTTCCACGTTGAACTCGACAAGCCCAACGAACAGCCTCACCGGCATTTGTCAGACATCGTGCGCGTCCTGAAGGCCTCCCATCTAAGTCCAACCGTCCAGCGGAAAGCGACGCGCGTGTTCGAACGTCTGGCCCGCGCCGAAGCCCGCGTTCACGATTCGACCGTTGAAGAGGTTCATTTTCACGAAGTGGGTGCGGTCGATGCGATCCTCGACGTGGTGGGCTCGATCGCAGCCTTGGAGCTACTCGATGTGGATCGCATCGTCTGTTCACCGATCCCCACCGGGTCCGGTACGATTATGAGCGAACACGGGATTCTGCCGGTGCCGGCGCCGGCGACGGCGGAACTGCTCAAGGGTGTGCCGATCGCAGCCACCGACGAGCCCGGTGAATTGATCACGCCAACCGCAGCGGCGATCCTGACCACACTGGCGAGCGAATTCGGGCAGATACCGGCAATGCGGCTTGGAGCGATCGGCTATGGCGCGGGCACGCGCGAAGGACAAACCCGGCCCAATCTGCTGCGTGTCCTGATCGGCGAGGCGACGCCGGAAGGGGACACGGATGCCGTTATGATACTGGAAACCAATCTGGACGACGCCACGCCGGAAGTCGTCGGATATTGCATGGAGCGATTGCTCAACGAGGGTGCACTGGATGTCTACGCCGTGCCGATACACATGAAAAAGTCCCGAACCGGCGTAGTGCTGACCGTATTGTGCAAGCACCAACAGGTTGCTGAGATGGAACGACTCCTGTTCGCCGAAACAACGACGTTCGGCATCCGCCGACACAGCGTGTCACGCGCGATTCTACATCGTGCCGTGGAAACCGTGGTCACGCCCTTCGGCGAGGTGCGGATCAAGATCGGCAAGCGCAGCGGGATCACCACCGCCAGTCCGGAATACGAAGACTGCAAGGTCGCGGCGGCCAAGCACGGTGCCCCTCTTCGTGAGGTCATCGCCGCCGCCCAGGCTGCTTGGGCGGCCCGACACGGTAACGAATAAATGGATCCTCAGTCCAGTTGCAAAGTTATTCTGGCCCTGGCCGGCATGAGCGCCACACAAATCGTCCTCCTGGCGATGGCGATCGTCGGATTGACGATCGTCATGCTCTCCACGCGAAAGCGCATCGCGCAATCAAGACAACCGTCCGGCTCCAACGTTCGTCGGCGTTATGAGCAAGCCCAGGAGCGAAACAAGGCCGGCCGGGATATCGAAACGGTTATGGTCGAATTGGACCAGCTCGCCCGTCAGGTCCACGGGCGAATGGACACCCGGTTCGCCAAACTCGAGATGATCATCCGTGACGCCGACGAGCGCATTGAGAATCTTTCTCGCCTGGT
>JADFMZ010000051.1 GCA_022563615.1 Planctomycetota bacterium | reverse complement strand
CGAACCGGAAGGGCATCGGTTTGGCCTCCAAGATCTATGCCAACGATAACAATAGCAATTGGATGATTCCGGCCCACATGCCGTGGGAGATCACCGGGCAGACGATTGACTATCTGAACAACGCCGGCGGGGTCAAGGAGTGCTTCCCTGAGACAACCGAGCCGGGCCAGGTGGGGTACGACCGTGAACAGCAGAGTGAATCACCCACCCAGCAGAACCCCGACGGTGGAAGCACCGCCGTTTCCACCACCCGTGCCTATTGGATGCTCGTTCGCTCGGGGGCCATCTCCGTGCAGGGCTTCATCTGCCCCAGCAGTGGCGATCGAGAGGTCAGGACTGTGAACGTGCGCGTATTCTACGACTTCTCCTGCTACACGAACGTCAGTTATGGTTATCAGGTGCCATTTGGCCCGCGCGACGCCCGGCTGACCGACGGCCGCGACCCCCGTCTGGTCGTGGCCGCGGACAAAGGCCCCTACTATCTCGACACCTTCGAACCCACCTTCCTGACTCGAACCGGAGACATGCTCACGCTCGACGACGCCCCCAGACGCTGGCGACCGTACAACTCCCCGAACCACCGCCGCACCGGACAGAACTGTCTCTTCCTCGGCGGCAATGTCTCCTTCGAACGAGACCCGGCCGTGGGCATTGACGCCGACAACATCTATACGTTAATGGTCGACCAGTGGGACGGCACCGGGTTCAATCGAATACACGGAGACTCACCGCACTTCAGCGACCCTTTGTTCCCCTTTCCCGGCCAAGACGCTTTAGGCGCGGGTTTGGGCCATCATGCATCAACGGACTCGCTGATTTACCCTTAGCTCGACTTTTTCCCCTCTTGGAAGCCCGCGTCACGTTCCCCGAACATTGCCGTAAAGGGCGATCTGCAATCGCGGGCAGAATCGAAACCCCTCTTGCTTGCACAGCTCGGCGACCCACGGGCTGCGTTCGTTTAGCTCAGCCTGTGTGACACCCTGTGGCATTAGAAGAACATTGGATGCGTCAACCTTACCGATCCGTACGAGCAGCGCCTTGATTTCCTCCAGATCCTGCGCCTCATCCACAACGAACTTGAGCTGGTACTCCGACATCGCCATGAACCGGCGAAGGGTATCGACGTTGATGCGATGCTGGTCATGCGATTCAGCCCATCGGCCGCCGTCGCGATCCCGTGGTGTGGAGTTGCTCAGCTTCGGACTCAAACTGGCCAGATCACAAACGACTTCTTTCCACACCGTGGCCGCCGTCTCGATCGTCAGATGATAGCCCGCATCCTTGATTCGGTGGGTCAGCTCTTCAACACCCGGCGCAATCAGCGGTTCTCCACCCGTCAGAACGACATGGGAAACGTGTTTCCAACCCGTGTGCTGCGCCGATTCAAGATCGGCGCACCGCACCGCGTCCAGTATGCCATCGATCTCCATCTCCTCACCCTCTGGCTTCCAGGAGGTATAGGGAGTGTCACACCAGGAGCAGCGCAGATTGCAGCCGCTGGTGCGAATGAAAACACTTGGAACGCCGGCCAGCTTCCCCTCCCCCTGAATGCTGTGGAAAATCTCGGCGATCCGCACGGGCGCACACCTCCAAACCATAGGGGACGAGCCTGCCATTCCGACATCGGACCGGCTGGAAAGTCGGCCCCGCAGGCCATGACCATAGACGGGGTTGTATTGACAATCCACTTGTCTACAGCGTCCCCATTGATCGCGTATCGCCATTACGGGTGAATCTCCCGGAATAGTCGATCGTTGGACCGCTACAGAAAAATAGAGCTTGCTCTAGCGGGGGCCGGTCAGGCCGACTCGGAAGACAGGGCCAGGGCGGCACGTCGAGGAGATGACGGCTCGCGTATCGGCTCCGCTGGTCTGGAACATTCATGGATGGATGGTTTGTGAAGTTCGAGGTCGGTCGGTCCGCGTTCCAGAAGGCTTTGGAGGCGGAGCAAGCGTCGATATCGGTCGGAACGCCAGTCGCCCGGCGTCAACCCCGCGCCGAGCATCGCGTGATAAAGCTGGCGAATGCCGCGTTGCAGGGTCCAGCGGAAACGAAACTTCGGGAAGGTGTGGGCGAGTTTCGATCCGTCCACCCGATAGCTGCGGTCGTCGAACACGTTCGACGTCGTGGTGCGCGTGCAGTGCGGCACCAGTTCGGCGACAGCATCGGCAACTTCGATCACCCGATGGTTTTCATCATTTTGAACCACGTTGAAGACCTGGTTGTGAACGACTTTGTCCGGCGCTCGGAGTATGGCGGCGCAAGCGCGGGCCGCATCTTCCACGTGCAGGAGTGGTCGCCACGCCTGCCCCGCGGTTTTGACCGCGATACGCCCCGTGGTCACAGCCGCACCTACAAAATCATTCACCACAATATCCAATCGTATCCTCGGCGAGACGCCGTAGAGCGTCGCGTTTCTCAAAAAGACCGGCGCAAAACCGGAATCGGCCAGGCGGGCAATCTCCCGCTCACATCGCAGCTTGGCCGAGGCATATTGCGTCATCGGCTCCACCAAACTTTGCTCGTCCAGCAGGTCGTTGCCCCCGCGCCCATACACGGCGCAGGACGACGCAAACAGGAACCGGGATATTTTAGCCTGCTTGCAACACGCCACTAGGCGCATCGTCGCTTCGAAGTTGATCTGTTCGGTCAGCTCGGGGTCGAGCGTGCCCGCCCCGTCGTCGGGAAGAGAGGCCAGGTGAATGACCGCGTCGAATGACAGCAAATCGACGGACTCGACATCCCGCAGGTCGGTGTCAAAACAGGGCACCTCCTCGCGCACGCGACCGAAGTCACAGCCGGCATACCAATCACAATCCAGCCCGATAACCTCGTGCCGCGCATGACGCAGCACGCCGGTCAGCACCGAGCCGAGGTAGCCGCGATGTCCCGTGACCAGCACACGCATACGTTTCGTCCTCCATCGAAAGTAACGCCCCCGACCGGGGGACGCAGGGGCACGGCAGGCCGACGGGAACCACAACGCCTCCATGAGTCGGCCTGGACGAGCGCCCTCTGGGTCTTACGGGTATCGGCTGGCGCGCGGAATCACCTTGACGCAAAGGACCGGGAATTCAGCGATCGATCCGCTGTCCGCTTTTGGGATCAGCCCGCTTGGAACCGTGAACAGCGCCACCCGGCGCCGGTTCGATGTGAAAGACGTTCCCGATCAGCAGGGCTGCCGTCACCCATCCGATCAGAAATCCCACGGCTGTATGGATCGCCATGCACGCGCCCGCCGTCACCAGCATGACAAAAAAGTTCGCCCGGGTCTTCTGGTCGCGACAGACCAGAGCCAGCTCCAACCCGCCGAAGAGCAGCAACACACCCAGCACCGACTGCGGGTACGCACGCAGCCAGATCAGCAGCGAACCGCCGAACAGGATCGCCAAGACTATTTTCACAACCCCGAGCATGATCACACTGCCCCCCGTCCGAGCACCGAAACGGTATTGCGCAGCCAACCCGCCGGCGCCGTGACACATCGGCATCGCCCCGAAAGGACAACAAAGCAGGTTCATCAGCCCCACCGACACAGCCACACGCCGTGGATCGACGGGGCGCTGCGGTAGCAGATCCCTCGACAGCGCACAGATCGCAATGACCGAGTTGAGCATCGTGAGGGGAATTTGCGGCAGGGCGCCTCGCCAGAGGCCGATCTTCCAATCCGCCAGCTTGCCAAGATCCGGCATATGCCAATCCATGCCGAGCCGGGTATGAGCGATCAGCCCCGGTTCAGCCGCCAGCGTAGCCACCACCCCGATCGCAAAGACCACCAGCGCCCCGGGAATGCGCTCGGAGAGGTAGAGCAATAGGACCACCGCCGCGCAGACCACACCCAGACCGATGCTGTCCCATCCGATCAGCACGCCCGTGTCTGCGATCATGCTGAAGCCGCGGGTCAGCAACTTCAAGCCCAACGCCAATTGCACGCCGCGCACGACGCTACCGGGGATGACCCGATTCACCCAGCTAATCAGCCCGGTGACGCCAAGCAGCAGGATGACCCCGCCCGTGCACAGGCCGGCGGCGATGATCTGCGATTCGTTGAGCCCCTCGGCGATGGCGACGGCGGCGATCGCCTTCATCGGCTGGACCGCCATGGGGACGCGAAACAGAAGACCGGTGACCACGTTCATCACGCCGGCTGACAGGAGCGCCGGCCCGAGCTGCAAACCGCATTGATGAACCATCCCCACCAACAGCGGAATGAACGTGCCCAGATCGCCGAGCGCTCCGGCGGCTTCCCGGCGGTCAAAGCGATTCGGGTTGTCGCCTTGATCAGACATCAAATGATTGGGCAATACGGTAGGGCGGGGCGGTTGTGTAGTGGTTCAGCGTCGCTGGGCTGCTGCACGGTGCTACAAGCCTGTTCGACGCTTGTGTTTGGCGAGGAGCTCGCGCACGGTTGGAACCAACTCGACCGGCACCTCAACGAGTGATTGTGTTCGATTTTCGTACGCGGATTCGTCTTCGGCGACACCCTCGTCGTCGGTCTGATCTTCGTAGTGGGCCAGAACCTTACGGACCCGCTGCTCGTCCCAGCCCTCGGGAAACTTGCTCTGTCTCATGTTCGCCTCCGGCGCATCCGCCGCTTGTAAGCCGTCAGTGGCTTTCCTCTCAGCTCAAAGGCTGTAATCACAAATACACTTTCGGGCTCAGGATCGGGAACGTAGATCACGCGCAAATATCTTCCCGAACGGCCTGCCCGATCGCGACTCGGGATCCCTCTTTACCCGGACGGTCTTCTCCCGGCCTAGCCAACACTTCCTCCGCCTCGTGCTATGCAACGCCGTGGAGCTGCACGTGCGGCCGACCGGTCTCGCTATCTAGATAATAACGAATGTTCACGGCTATTTCCACTTTTTCAAAAGATCACGTGACCATGGCGGGAACTGGTTCTGGATCGCTCTTACGTCTCGAGCAATTCGTCTCGGAACAAGGGCCTACCCGCGAGGGCGGTGTGGAACCCGTAGCCCGCGACGGCCACAACAGCCAGCATGGCCAGTAACGAACCGCCGGCGTACCACGTGGAGAAGTCCACGGTGATCGGAAACGCCCCAAGCAGAAAAGAAAACATGAAAGCCGCCACCAGCGCAAGGAGTCCGAACCGCATCAAAACGACCAGCACCGCAACCTGCCCCAGAGCCGCGAACATTACATAGCTCAACAAAGCCGAACCGTGATACCCGGGCGGAACGCCAAGAGACGTTAGGGTTGTGAAAATAAGCAAAAACACGAGCACGACGAGCCACTGCTTCCGAAGGATGACGCGCAGCACGAAGAGAATGAACAGGTTAAGAAGCGCAAACAAAACGGCGAAGGGATTGATCAGGCTTGCCGCCAGATGCCGACCGCCAAGTAGGGTTTCCAGGCCGATGCCCTGTAGGATGGGGGGGTATGGTCCTAGCCACCCTTGCGCAAGATATTGCAATTGATCGAGCAGTTGGAAACTGATCCCAAACAATCCCCCGACAAGAATGTCGCGCCCGACCAGGGGGTCACGCAACCGGCCGGCAAGCAATCGCGTCCAGGCAATGAGGGTCTGCGGCCAGCGGCGACGCACGTACGGCTCAACCGCGATGTAGAGGATCCACAGCCAGCCTGCGAAAAACAACATAATTCCCATTCCGACGACGAACCTGCCAAACTCGCGCGCGTCCAGCACGTGGCGCGTCCCGAGAACCCAGCGAAGCGACCCCGCAAGGAACACCACAAAGCTGAAGCGAAAGGCGCCCGTCCGATCTCCCCGCCGGAGCTTGAGGTTGCGCCATGCGAATATCACGCTCCCGATGAGTATCAGGAGAATAAGCGAGATAAACGCGTACCCGGCAGCCTGTTGTCCGAGACGCCGCGGAGCTTCTTCCATGCGGATTGCCCTCGTCCAGGGACCGATGATTTTGAAGAAGGTCGGCTTGCCTCGATAGGCACCCGCCTCGACACGAAGGGCAACCTGGGGCTGATCCGGGTAGTTTCCTTCCCAGGCCGCTCGCTCGGCGCAATATGCGGCCGGGTTCCAGGTCGGATCGGCCGACGTGAAATCAGCCATGTTGAGCTGCGCTTCCGCGAAGAGCGCGGACCAGTCCGTAGACGGGGACGTTTTCGATGTTCCAGCGGAATCGTCCTTCTGCGGTGGAACGACGTTCAACTCGATCAGACGTCCCTCCGGGTCGAGGATGACTCTCGACATGCCGGAGATGTCCAAAGGCGGCTGAGTGAGGGACACGTTCCATTGCGCGGCGGGTGGTATCATCTGGCGCGGACTGTGGCGATACCAGAAGTAGATGGCCGGTGGTCGATTGCTCGCGAGCTTCTCCCATCGCGCCGGTGAGTCGTCGTTTTCCTCGATGTATCGCAGATAGTCGTTATCCCGGGCGAAGCCGAACGCGCTGTCGATCACCGGATCGGTATGGCCCAGTTTCTTGACGATCTCGCTTGCCCGGTCGGCCAGCACCTGGGGCGGTTTGGGAAGCGAGACCTGTCTGAAGAGCTTCGTCGAATCGTTGAGCATGGCGACGGCTACCATGCCGACGAGGACGCCCAACAGACAGGGAATCGCGATCGCCGGGCGAAGACCGCCAACCTCTCCGCCGGCGGCCACCATGGCGGGATCGGGCGTTTCACCGGCGGCCAGCGCCGCCGCGAGCGGGTCGCCACCCGGCAATGCAGCGGCCACCGCCAGCGCCGACGACGGTCGGGCGGCCGGCTCCGTTTCCAGGCATCGCAGAATCACCCGCTCGACCGCAGGATCGATCTCCTCGACGATTGAGGACAGACTCGTCGGCAGGCTGCTGCGCGTGCGATCGAGCCGTTCGCGCGTGGCGCCCTCGAAGGCCCGCTGACCGGTGAACAATTCAAACAGGACAAGCCCGAGCGAATAGATGTCGCTCTTGACCGAGACCTCTCGGCCGGCCAGTTGTTCCGGCGCCATGTACGCCGGCGTGCCGGCTCGGATCTCGCCGCCGGTGAACTGATCCACGAACCCCGCGAGGCCGAAGTCCGTAATCCGAACGCGACCCTGCCCGTCGATCATTACGTTTTGCGGCTTCAGGTCACGGTGCAGCACGCCCTTGTCGTGCGCAGCCGCCAGACCCGCGCAGAGCTGTCGGGCGATCTGCAGGGCCTTGTCCTTGGACGGGCGACCCATGCGCCGAAGAATCGACGCAAGATCCTCGCCGTCGATGTATTCCATGGAGATAAAGGCCTGCCCGTCGGCTTCGTTGATGTCGTAGACGCGGCAGACATTCGGGTGAGAAACCTGTCGGGCGACGCGTACTTCATGGTGAAAGCGCTCGAGCCTTCGCGCGTCTTTCGAGAGAGCGGCGGGTAGGAACTTCAAAGCGACCGGTTGCCGCAGCTTCAGGTCGTCTGCGCGGTACACCTCGCCCATGCCGCCCTTGCCGAGCAACACGGCCTCGTGATGATCGGGCGAGATGACAAGTGCACGTTTCAGATTATCGATCCGCAGATTTCGCGTCACCACCTTCAGGTCAAACTGAATTCGGAAACGAACGGCCACCTGGCTATAGATTTCACCAGCGCCAACGGGGTGTTCTTAAACGGGAAGCGCATCGAAGCTGAAACACCGCTGGCCAATGGTGATCTGATCCAATTGGGCAACACGTCGATTATCTACAGTGTTGACGACGATCCGGATGCGCAAACCTACACGCAGCTTCTTCGCAAGCACTTCGAAGATCGCTTTGAAACCCAGCTTGCGGACTAAACGTCTTGCTCGAAGCGCCGGACGCCACAATCGGAAATGCTGCTTACGATCCAAATCGTGTGAGAACTTGGATGGAGTACTATCCTGGAGGACACGACCGATGCCTGACGAAATCCGTGCAAAACGGTTTGTAATCATTGACGATGAAGGACGCCGGCGAGCACAGCTGGGCATGGAAGGTGGCGCTGTCGCACTCGAGATGTTCGCACCGGATGAAGACCTTCCTGCCGTTGTTCTTCGACTGGACGACAAAGGAAACACCCACTTGAGGTTGAAAAGGCAAGGTCGAGTCGCCGAACTTCAGGTCAGTGAGCGGAAGGTGTCGCTGAAACTGTCGGATGAGTTCGACGCGAAATCGTCTTGCGGTATGTCGGTCGATGAAGTGGGTGCGTGGATGGTCGCAGAAGCGAGCCCAGATGTTGGCGTTCGTATCCTTAGTAAGAACGACGGGCAGGTTACCTTTCTATGGCTTTCCGAAACGTTTGCCGAGAATGACGAGACTTATGTTCGCACACGCTATCTTCGAGCGGATCCCCGTGAAGACAAGACCTCGGGCTGGCAAACCACGTGCTGACGGCGGGCTCCTTCAATCAGATGATCGCGCCATCCCGCGATTGGCTCAGAAAAACGATAGGCGACGATCGAGAATCAACCCTTCAACGGAAGGTCATTTCTGTTGGGTCAGCTTCGCCAAACGTTGCCCGATCCGTTCTCCGACAATCTTCGGATCAGCCTTGCCGCCGGAAAGTTTCATGACCTGGCCTCGAAGAAAACCGGCAGCCGCTTTGACTTTCTTCGGATTCGTACAAGCGTCCTGAACGGCCTTTGGATTCTCCGCAAATACCTGATCCACCCATGCCTCTGTGGCGGCAGTGTCCTGAACCTGAACGAGTCCCAGTTCCTGGGCGAGTTGCAGGGGCGCCGGCGCCGGCGGATTCGCGCAGGCTGAAGCCTGCGGCTCGGGGTGAGACAAAGATTCTCTTTGCAGAGGGTCACTCACGCGGTCGGACGCCGGCGGATCAGAGCGCGTCACCAGAACTTTCGCCAATTGATTGGCGGCCGACTTGTTGATCGTGCCGTCGGCGGTGATTTTGGCAAGCTCAGCCATGCACTGGCTGTCCACACCAAGATCGGTGACCTTTACGTTTCGATCCTTGGCCAGTTTCTGCCAGACATTGACGAACTGTTTGCCGACGATGTCGGCCGGTCCACCGGCGGCGATAACCTGCTCAAACAGATCAGCCGTGGGTCGGTGGTTCACGATCGTTTCGGCATCCTCGACAGCCAGGCTGAACTCATCCACGAAGCGCCGGCGCCGAGCCACAGGAAGCTCGGGGAGAAACACCCGAACGTCCTCGATCATTTTCTCGGTGACATCTATCGGCGCTAGATCGGGATCGGGGAAGTAGCGATAGTCGTGGGCAGCCTCTTTGCCTCGTTGGAACTCAGTGATTCCGCGATCGGCGTTCCAACCACGGTTCTCGTTGGCCTTGATGTCGAGTCGATACTCATGGTCGTCATGCCACGAAGCCAACTGCCGTTTGGATTCATATTCGATCGCGTCGCGCACGTGTCGGAAGCTGTTAAGGTTCTTGATCTCCGCGATCGGCGTCCGAAACTCAGCCCCGTCGAACTCGATCACGAGGTTGACGTTGGGCTCGAAGCGCATCTGCCCCAGTTGCATGACACCTTCGCTCACGCCGAGATGGGTCACCAGCCTTTGTAGCTCGACACAGAACGTGTAGGTTTCGTCGGCGGATACGAGATCCGGCTCGGTAACGATTTCCAACAGCGGCGTTCCGGCGCGGTTCAGATCGATCAACGTGCAGCCGGGAGTGTCGTGGATGCTCTTGCCGGCGTCCTCTTCGAGGTGGACCCGTTGAATTCGGACATGCTTCGATCCGCCTTTGAAGGGAATCTCAAACGAGCCCTCGGTCGCCAGGGGAAGATCGTACTGACTGATCTGATAGTTCTTGGGCAGGTCGGGATAGAAGTAATTCTTGCGATCCCATCTGGTGTGGCCGGCGATTCTACAGTTCAGCGCCAGGCCTGTCAGGAGGGCGTAATCAAACGCGCGGCGGTTGATGACGGGCAGCGCCCCGGGATGCCCCAGACAGACCGGGCATATGCAGGTATTGGGCGGTGCGTCATACCGCACCGGACAGGCGCAAAACAGCTTGGTTCGAGTCCGAAGCTGAACGTGGATTTCCAGCCCGACGATCGTCCGGACCTTAACCTCGGGAGTTGGCATTCTCTTGCGACATCAGCCTTGATCTTGCCGGTTGTTCACCGGAAGGGCGAAGCTCCCGCTGTTCCGTTCCAACTACCTGTGACGCTGCGCCAACGACCATGGGTCGTACTCGTTGCGAGACCTACGGTCTTAGGTCAAACCTTCGGCCTTTTCCGTCCGCCTACGCCGCACCCCGCTGCGCACAACCTGGATAGAGGCCACGAGCGACAGGTTGATGATCTTAATCACCCCATCGGGAAGGGAGACGCCCAACGTGCGCGGGCGCATCGGATGAAAGGCTATGCACTCCGGGCGCGGTATGAGAATCTCGGTGCCATCTGTGAGCCGAAGGCGGTAGGGTCGAAACGGCTTGGCCTGGTGAACCTTAAGTAGTCGCTCAACCGTCATGCGCACCATACTACAACGTTTTCATTTATTGTGTATCGCCATTTCGGAGAAATCTCCCGGGAAAAACGGTCGTTGGACCGCTACAGAAAAATAGAGCTTGCTCTAGCAGCGCGGAGCGAGCAGGTCGAGCCGAGATCATGATCGACTTGCGATGGCCGCCGCGAGGGGGTTGACGAAATTCGGTACGACCTTGTCGGCGGCCAGCTCGTCGGCGACGTCGAAGAGGCTTTGGAGCCCCGCCGCAAGCTCACCCGCATTTTCTCTCCCCCAGTACTTCCGTATGGTCAGGAACACGCTGATGGGTTCATTCTCGAACGAGTCGCTGCGCACCTCGAACGTGGTGGTGCGAGACTTGACCTCCACATACGCCTGAAGGTCGCATTCCGGCGTCAAAGCGATGCCGAAATAGGGCTGAGCGTCGATCACGTGGGTGGCGTGATCGCCGAACAGAAAACCGCTGCCGGCGTGCTCGCCCAACAGGGTTTCAGACACAAGCTGGTCATGGTTGCCTTGGTACTCCAGATCGAACCCGTAGATCAACTCCAAATGGTCATAATCCAGTTCACTGAACGTCAAATGATAGGGCGCCTGGGTCAGGATCAGTTGTCCGAAGCGTCGCACCGCTTCGGGATCCGGCGGGGCGAAGTGCCCAAAGCGCAGGCTGGTGGCATCGAGCCGGACCCAGCGGCGGGAGCCCTCCTCATCCGTCTCCTCCTTCAAGACCAAGCCCCCCGCGTCCGTGCGACGCAGTTTGGTCAGACCGGGGTACTCTTTCCGAAGGCGATCCAGGAAATGCAGCACGGTTTCCCGTTCGAGAGCCATTTCCAGCTTGAGAAACAGCCGGCTGCTGATATAGAAGTCGTCGCAGACAGCCCCTAGGCTATGAGTCATGGCCGACCCCTCGCTTCAACAGTTCCGTAACGGGCACTCCCCATTATTGCCAATGCGTCCGCACTTTTCAACACCAACCGGTCGGCGATACGCTGGTTCGCCCATCCGCCCTTGCGGGGCATGGCTGCGCCGGGGATGATAACCCTCGTAGCGGCTTGACGTGAATGGACGCATCAAGCGATCAGCCCGGGTGGAACCCAAAGGGGCAGCGCAAAAATGATCTTTGCGTTCCCCAATGCGACGCCCCACAGCTTGGCGGGAGCCTCGTTCTCCCGCAAAGCAACTCGTCCGTTCAAGGTTTACAGGAGCGCCAAGGCCTCATGATTCAATCGGGAACGACACCCGAAAGACTGTTTCGTACGACTGTCATAACCCTCCTGGTGTGCGGGTACTCAGGCTGGTCGTTGTGGGACGGGTATATAGCCTACCCGAGGACGAATGTCGAGTCCGCCCTTCGCAACAAGATTGGCGTGATGATACCCAAGGCGCTCCCGGCCAGCGACCGAAAACTGACGGCCGACCGAGCAGGCGGTGGCAAAGCTGGCGAGCCTCTCAGCGCCGTCGTGGCTCGCCTGGGCCAACCGTCGTTTCGGCATGAGGATTTTGCGTACTACTTCGGCCACGGCGGATACCTGGCCATCGAGCTTGCCGGCGACCGCGTGGTCAAACATGAATGGACGCCGGGGCCGAGGTTTCGACCAATCGACCTGGCCATCCAGAAAGCTATTGGTTTTGCACTCCTCCCGTTGGGTTTGGCCTTCATTGTCCATCTGATCCGCGTGATCACCACTCGGGCCACATTGACCGACAAAGGCCTGAAAGTGCAGGGCAGGCCTTTGATTCCTTACGATGCGATGACCGATCTAGGCTCCGTCAAAGGCAAGGCCGGCTGTTTTGACCTGCGCTATGACGGGGACGGACGGAGCAAGACCCTCCACCTGGATGACTATGCGATCAGACAAGTCAAAGCCATCGTCCGTGAAATCTGCCGCCGCAAGGGATTCGCCCTGCCCCAGGACGCCATGACCGATCCGCCTGAGTACGTTCCACCTGATAGCCCATCCGATTGACCCCTGCAGCGCCGGTTTTCATGTGGCACCGGTTTTCAACCGGTGAACTGGCGGGGGTTCAAACCCGAAGCCACAATTGTAGGAAA
>JADFMZ010000383.1 GCA_022563615.1 Planctomycetota bacterium | reverse complement strand
AACCAACTGATCGATTGCGCGGGTCACGGTGCTGAGGTCAAGGTAAAGTGCACTGGCCAGCTCGCCCATGGTGACGGCTTCGCTCGCATCGACCAGTTCCTGACCTGCCCCAACAGGCGATGGATGAGGAACAGAAACGGACACCGACTCTCATAGCCGCTGGTACATAGAATGGGGGCAGGTTACGAGCACCCACCGGGGTTAGGCCTCGTTTGCAGATGGCTATGAGGCTCGGTGACTTTTTAGTCTGAGACCGTGAGTACCATCGCGCGGATTCGGACAACAGGGTTGTGTTGTAAGGGGCTATGTAAGTCGAAGCGATACATCCGACCTGGACACGACGCGCCCCACGACTGCTTCTGCACGCGAGGCGCGCGTGCTGAGGGCGTGGATGAGCCTTTCCACTCGCGTTTCCGGGACGGCGATGAGCAGGCCGCCGGAGGTCTGGGCGTCGGCGAGGATGTTGACGAGCGTTTCGTCGACGCCGGTTGCCCGGAGGCGGCTTCCAACGTATTCGAGGTTGGATTGATAGGCGCGGGTCAACATTTTCTTTCGGGCCAGCTCGTCCGCATGTTCGAGCAGCGGCACGGCGCCGGCCTCGATTTCGATGGTGACGCCGCCGGCCTGGGCCATCTCATCCGCATGCCCGATCAACCCGAAGCCGGTGATATCCGTCACGGCGTGGACGCCGACCTCGAGCATCGCCTCACAAGCCCCGGCGTTTAGCTCGATCATGACCTCGATGGCCTCCGCCAAATCCTCCTGGCTGATTTTGCCCGCCTTTGCGGCTGAGGTCAGAATCCCCGTGCCCAGCGGCTTGGTCAGCACGAGGCGATCGCCGACCTGAGCCCCGCCGTTGGTCAGAATGCGATCGGGGTGGATCAGGCCGGTGACAGCGAGGCCATACTTAATTTCGGCGTCGCGGACGCTGTGTCCGCCGGCGACCACGGCTCCTGCGGCAGTGACGCGTTCGGCGCCGCCGCGTAGGATGTCGGCCAGTATGTCCGCAGGAAGATCGTTGTCCGGGAAGCCCACGATGTTGAGCGCGGACAGAGGCCGACCGCCCATCGCGTAAATGTCTGAAAGGCTGTTGGCGGCCGCGATTTGTCCGAACGTATAGGGATCTTCGACCAGTGGCGGGAAGAAATCGACGCTCATCACCAGCGCGGTGTTTTCGTCAATCTTGTACACGGCCGCGTCATCAAAGTGGTCCGTCCCCACAAGCAGGTTGGGGTCGGTCGTGGCCGGCAGTTGACGCAGCACGTGCGCCATGACTCCTACGGGGAGCTTGCCCGCTCAACCGGCGCAACTGGCGTAGTCGGTGAGACGAATCTTGCGAGACGGTGTCATGCCGAGGATTCTATGCCAGAATGGCTCGGAGTGCAGCCGTTTTCTGGCCGTGGCGGGATGTGCTCAGGGCGCAGGCAGCCAGATGCCGATCGAACAACATCCCCGGCTTGGGAGTCGTTTGCAACTTAGCCTTGGCATCAGGGTAGAAATCCTGGTCGGGAAGGGAGTACCGGAGGCTCCGTCTCAACCAGACTGGACAGGGAACCGACGGTCCGGACAATAGCACCCATTGCGGCGTGGCCGATATTGAACGGCTGCCGACGGTTGGTTCGGCTAAAAAGGATACTATGCAGAATCGCCATCATGTACCGGGTTGGAGCATCGTCTTCCTTTTTCTATTGGTTCCGGCTGTTGCGCGGGCGGAGCATTCGATTCCGGGTATCGAGGCGCATCTGCGGCCGACCGCCTATCGCATCCCGCTGGGCCAGCCCGTATGGGTCCATTTCGCGGTTGAGAACACCACGGATGAATCCATAACGCTGACCGTTCCAAACACCCAGCCTCAAATTCCTGCCCCCGAGATCGGCCTGCCCCTCTCGCATGTGTTCAGCGGCGACACTACGTCGGGCGTGGCGGTCACGACGACTTCGGGTCGGCAGTGGAATCGACCGGTGGGGTACATCGCCCCCTCGAAAGCCCCGATCCTGATTCTCGGCCCGCACAGCACCGTTGGGACGACGCTGGACCTTCGTGAATACTTTCCCGCCCTTAGGGTCGCCGGCGAGTTCCGTATCCGCTGGAGCCCGTACGCGCCTACGGAGGGCAACCCGTCGGTGGTTGTGACGATCGCGGCGCGTAAGCGCGTTCAATTCGACACGGACGAGGGTAAGTTGTTGATCGAGCTGTTTTACGAATCGGCTCCGAACCACGTCGCCAACTTTCTCGAGCTGACGCGCTCCGGGTTCTATTCCGGCAAGACGTTCCACCGTTTGGAGCCGGGCTACCTGATTCAGGGAGGCTGTCCACGCGGTGACGGGACCGGCATTCGGTTCGACGGAAAGCGCATTGCGGCTGAACTCAATCCTTACCGGCATCAAAAGGGCAGCATTTCCATGGCGCTGTTGGAGAACGACCCCGACTCAGCCAGTTGCCAGTTCTTCATATCCTACACGAGGGAGAAGGATTGGGACGGACGCTATACGGTCTTCGGCCAACTGATCGGTGATGAGTCGTTCGATACGCTGGATCGGCTGATGGCAGTGCCGGTGGATGATCAAAGCCGGCCGGCGCGATCTTTATTCATCCGTTCAGCCCGTGCCATGGATGCGCCAGCCCAACCGCCCCGCTCCGTTCCCTGAGCCACCTTGTGTGATTGCGCATCACTCCTGAGCCACAGGGTTCAAATGACAGGTTGGTAGTGACATTTTCGTCAACCATACCGCCCCGATCGACCGAAATAACTTCCGAATAGCGTTGGCGGCGTGTGAAGATTCGCAACAACCGTCGGGATTCCTTGTGGGGCGGCTGTTTCGGAGAGCACCGACCAAAGGTAAACATCAAGCTGCGACAACGCCCGACCGCATAGCCCGTACGGTCTAACCGTAACGGAACTGAAAGAGACGATTGTCTCACTTGGATTACAACCTATCATGTCCTACGTAACGGTTTCCGGATCGCGTAGTGAATGCATCAGTCCTGCGAGTGCATGGTCATGCCAGGGACGCACACACGAATGAACCCGCTGGGCCGGTGGATACTCACCTTGGCCATGGTGACGGTGATTAGTGGTTGTCGTCGGGATGACGACCAACGTGAGGCTGCGCACGGACGGGCTCCCGACCCCGGTCGATGGTTTACGGACATCACCAACGACGTCGGGCTGGATTTCGTCTACCAGGCTGGACCCTATCGACTCTATCTGCCGGAGATCATGGGTTCCGGCGTCGCCCTGATGGATTTCGACAACGACGGCGACCTGGACATCTACTTCACGAACGGCCACAACGGCCTGCCGGACATCTACGGCGACGACGGCGCGACCAATCGTTATTTTCGACAAGAGGCCGACGGGCGTTTTGTGGACGCCACGGTCGAGTCGGGCCTGGGAGACGTCGGTTACGGAATGGGTGTGGCCGTCGCGGATATCGACAACGATGGCGCGCTGCTCGACTTCATCGGGCGGGTGCGCGAGATCACCGGCAAGCCGACGGGCATCAAGGCGGTGATCGGCCAGGAGTCCTGGCTCGATAACCTGTTCACGGAAATCGTCA
>JADFMZ010000050.1:5583-12549 GCA_022563615.1 Planctomycetota bacterium | reverse complement strand
GGGTCTCTGTAAGGCCGATTGACGTCAGGTGCCAGCGCCGGGGCCAGCCCGTTCACCGCCGTTCCCGCTCCGTAGGGCCGGCAGGATAGCACTACTTGCGAATGAATGCCAGTTTGAACGCGTTCAGTCGCGCCATGAATACACCCGCGCGGACCGCGGGATCGCTTTCCATGATGCGCTTGGCTTCGGTCAGGTCCCGGGCCCGGAAGATCACGATTCCGGGAGTCGGCATTTCGAGAGGCGCTGCGTGTCCGCCGCTGTCGGGGTAATAGGCCGGATCAAAGGCCGGACCCGCCACCACCAGGCGACCCTCCTCCAGCATGCGCCGGATATACTGTGCGTGATCGCCGACGATTCGGGTTTCCTCCGGCGTGGGCTTGTCGAAGAAACCGTCCCGTGCGGGACGAAGAAAATAAACCCAATGCCGTTCGGGCCGGTTCGTCTCTTCGTTACGCGCCTGGGCACGTTGTGACGGCGCATCTTCGCCTTCGGTTGGCGATTTCGACGCAGCCAACGCTTCTGGTTGACCGTCGAAGTGTTCCCGAAGTCGCGCGAGCGTCCACGCGTTACCCATATCGAAGAACTCCCGCATCTTCAACGACTGCTCGTCGTTGCCGTAGCCCAGCCCACGAATCGTAATGCGCGTGCGCTTTGGCCCGAGCTCTTCAAAATAGAGCACTGACCAAGTGCTCTTGATGGCCTCCATGAAGGGAAAGCCCGCCGGCGGCTTCGTGGCTTTGAGGCTCAACATTCGCGGCGGATCGAAGCTGAGAATCGTGTTTTCGATCGTCTTGGGGTCGCCGATGACGCCGTCGGGATCGTAGTGGGTCCGCATCTTCCCACCGACCTTCAGGTCGATCCGGGCATGAGGCGCCATCCAGGATTCGAGGCCTTCCCGAGTCGTAAACGCCTGCCAGACGGCGCCGATCGGAGCGTTCACCACACCCTCATGCACTAGCTCTCCGCCATCGTCCCGTGCTGAGGTGATCAACGGAATGGCCACCATGAACAAACTCAAACGAATCAACGTTGCAGATAAACACTGGAACATTTTCCCATTCCTCCTTATCGCCAGGCACCAAGAATCATCCCCATGACAACCAGGGCCGTCAGTTCGTGGCCGGTATCAATAACGAACGCCGCGAGCGGTTTGTTGTTGGCGGCGTTCTTGCATGCCCCAATCGTTGCCGCGATCCCAAACCAGATCACAAGCCCGAGTCCCGCGCCCTGGATTGCACTCTGTATATCCAGATTGATGATCAACAGGGAGAGAATCACGCCCATCACCAGATCAGACACGAAAAAGATGGCGAAGTTACGCCTCTGCGTCTTCGCCATCGCCTGAAGCTGTTCGTCGGTGTATCCGTGTACCTCGGCCCAACGTTTGGCAAACAGCAGGCCATACCACACACCTCCAATCGTGAACATCGCCACAGCCGCCACAAGGACGGCCAAGAAGTTGATCTGACCGGGATCGATGGACATTACGGTTTTCCTTAGACCCTTGGATTCCCACTACGAGTTTGCCTGTTGGATCGGACGAGTTGTCCCCTGTTCCACCAGGCGATCCATATAGTCCTTCAGCGTCGCCACCGAAGCGTCAAACGGTTCCAGGCTTCGATGCACGCGGGCCTGCATCACGCCGCCTTCCATGACCGTTAGGATGAATGCCGCCAGCTTGTGACGATCCAGGTCGGGCGGCAGTCGATCGCGCGCATCGACCAAACATTGACGGATCGCCTTACGCCAGTTCCGAAAGTTCAGCGCGATCTTCTCTCGAACGACTTCCGACTTCTCGCTCATTTCCAAAGCCAGGTTGCCGATCGGACAGCCCAGCCGGCAATCGCTCATCACGAGCATCTGCCGGTACCCCGCCAGGACCGCGAAAACCCGATCGAGCGGATCGCTGACGCGCTCGAACGCCGGTCGCAAGACCATCGGTTCCAACAAGTCCACGTACTCATCGAGGACAGCCAGCAGCAATTGCTCCTTGGTCTTGAAAAAGTAATAAAGGCTTCCGCTGTTGACCTCAGCCCGGGCGAGCACGTCGGCCACGCTGCTGGCCTCATAGCCCTTGGAGAGGAACAGCTCTCGGGCCGCCTCAATTAATCGCTGACGCGTCGGTTTTTTCATGTCCACGATGATGCCGCCACGTTAACCTGGTTCTTAGGTCATTCTTACGGATAGCGACTGATGCCGCCCTGCTTCAACCTCCGCTGCCGCAGGTCCACCGCCTGCCGGCGGCCTAAATCCTTCGGTGCTCGCCAGCAAGGGAAAAACCGTTACGGAGCAAGCCTCAGCTTGGTGCGAGAGCGTATTAGTTGAGTAACCAACTAATTATACACTGCAATTCGCCCCTTGCAATCCCCAATTGCGCTTTTTCTCGGTTCAACGGGGTTTTCTTGAGTGACTTGGGATTGACCCCTCCCCAATCTTTTATCCGTCGTCCATGGGCGAAGCCGGCTGGCGCAGACTTCGGCGTGATGGCTCTGAACCACTTGCCCTGTCAGTTTTCAGAAACCGGCCGATTTCCTCACCGGTGCCCATCGGTGCAGACTTTGGACTCGCTATGGCCTCGACGACCTACTGTTTAGACCCAAGGAGGGTCGTCTCGCACACTTACGCGCACCGCGACTCTTTCAGGAACAACCAGAACAACACATGGTTCAGCCGGGCGAATCGGAAGCAGGCGATCGACGAATAGGTGGATCGGGCCAAGATAATCCGGCGTACATTGAACGGTACGATCTCGTTCGCATCCAGAGATTTGGTGGCGACATCGAGCACTGTATGGAACAACAGGGTGTTCGGACCTAACCCGGGCTCGAAACGACTTTTCTGGTTCGGGCGTTGCACGGAAACGTATCGTTTTTCGATGAGTCCGTGGTGTTCGAATTCGTTGAAGAGGCGAGGATTCACCTGCCAACCTTACATTGGACGGCTTGGTGAATACCAAGTGAGGGTGAGCCTCTTTGCAGGCCACTACTGCAAATGGCGCTCCTCCGGTCCGGGCGGCTCATCAGGGAAACTACATGGATATGATTCTGGGGGATTACCAAGCAACCGTAGCCGGGGCACGCCTCAGCGCATCCCGGCCACGGTCGTCTGGTTCAGGAACTTGTCTTAGGCGCCGCTTCCGGTCAGCGAACCAAGCAGGCCGCTGCCAAAGAGCACGAGAAGACCCAGAATGATAAGGATCAAACGTGACATCGTTTGTGACTCCCATCTAGGGTGAACTGCGAACGGTTGTCCCCCCGTGGGACAACGACCACGCCACGGCCGCAAGATACCACCATCGGGCTCGATGTCAATTCTGTTCCGATTAAATATATGTTCGCGTCGTGATTGGCGGACTAGGACCAGGGCATCACCGACACCAACAGGATTTCACAGGCTGGTAGCTTTGCCTGGCCGTTTGGAAGGCGACATAGCCCAGCGATCACAAGGCGTGGCGCTTCTCTTTTCATGCCGATCGCTATCTCAGCAAGGCATCGAATCCACTTTCTCAGGGCTCGGGCATAGGTTTTTGGCATTGCCGGAATGGACGTTTGGGCACCAGGAAACGTCCGAAAACTGGTTGCCCTTGCGTTTTTGGCCGATACGGGTAGGGTAGGGATCGTGGGTGCCGGGTTTCAGATCCTGAGATAGGGACACCCCTCATCGCGATGCAGATTCTGCGAGCCAGTGTGGATGTCGAGGGATTCTTCAACAGGCTGGCCCAAGCGTCTGAGCGGGTTCTGGCGCTCGACTACGATGGAACGCTAGCGCCGTTTCGGGTCGATCGAGATCAGGCCTTTCCCTTCCCTGGCGTAATTGAGGCCCTTGGCAGCCTGATGCGAAGAGGTCACACCCGCGTTGTGGTGGTCAGTGGTCGACCCGTTGAAGACCTGGTTTCCCTATTGGCCGACCTCGAACCGCTTCCGGATATCTGGGGAGGCCACGGGTGGGAGCGTAGAACGCCGACCGGTGAAGTCCGAATCCTGCCGCTACCGGCTGGAGCGGAAGCGGGGCTGAAGCGGGCTCGTGATTGGGTCGAGGCGGAGGGGATTCTCGATCGTTGTGAATGCAAACCAACCGGCATCGCCATCCATTGGCGCGGCTTGGAGGCAGACTCGGTTACTACATTGGAGAACAGGGTGCATTCAGGGTTTTCATCCTTGACCGGGAAGGGCTGTCTGGAGTTGCTTCGGTTTGATGGTGGGATCGAGTTGCGTGCACGGGGAATGGATAAAGGCCAAGTGATCGACAAGCTTCTATCCGAGGTCGCTTCGGACGCCTCGGTAGCCTACGCCGGAGATGATCGGACCGATGAAGACGCCTTTCGGGCGTTGGGTGAACGGGGCTTGCGGGTTTTGGTGCGTGACCAAGTGCGACCGACTCTGGCGGACGTTTGGCTACGGCCTCCGGGCGAACTGCTCGACTTTCTTGCTCGCTGGCTACGCACCGCGGGAGGATCGCCATGACTCATGACGCTGCGGAACTCGTGATCGCCTCGAACCGGCTTCCTTGCACGTTCGAGCGGCAAGGAGGGGCCTGGAAGATCCGTCCCGGATCGGGAGGACTGGTGACCGCCATGTCGCCCGTGCTGCGGGATCGCGGGGGCGTCTGGATCGGCTGGCACGGCGCCATTACCGACGATCAACAGGGGCTCGAGCGACTCCTGGCGAGTGAGGGGAAGCGCGACGGCTATGAGCTAATGCCTGTCAGCCTGACGGATGAGGATAAGCGGGCGTTCTACCACGGATTCGCCAACGAAATCATTTGGCCGCTGTTTCATTGCCTCGATGAGCGCTGCAACTTCGATCCGCATTACTGGGAAAGCTACCAGCGTGTCAATCGCAAGTTCGCCGGTGTGATCCGGAAGGTTCTGGAGAAGAGAACTTCTCACGTCTGGGTGCACGACTACCATTTGATGATGGTCGGCGGCGATTTACGCCAACTGGGCATCGACAACCCGATTAGCTTCTTCCTCCATACGCCGTTTCCGCCCATAGACATCTTTCAGAAGCTTCCTTGGCGTTTCGAGGTATTGCGCGGGCTGCTCGAGTATGACCTGATCGGCTTCCAGACCCCGCGCGATCGCACCAACTTCGTGCGATGTGTTCGCACGTTGCTCCCGGATTGTCAGGTTGGCGGGAGGGGTCAGGTTCAAACGGTGACGACTCCCACCGGCAAGGTCCGGATCGGGGCGTTTCCCATCAGCATCGACTACGCCGACTTCGAACGGGGCGCCAAGAGCCCGGCTGTGTCCCGAGGCGTGCAGCGTCTTCGTCAGGAGTATGGCCAGCGCAAGGTTCTATTCGGCGTCGACCGGTTGGACTACACCAAGGGGATTCCTTACCGCCTGAAGGCGTTCCGATGCCTGTTGCGACGGTTCCCGGATCTGCGTCGCAACGTAACGCTGGTCCAGGTCGTCGTTCCCAGCCGCAAGGAGATTCCGGCCTATCAATCCCTTCGCGAGGAGATTGACGAGCTGGTCGGCGAAATCAACGGCGAATACACCGAGATGGGGTGGGTTCCGATCCACTATATTTTTCGATCCTTGAAGCGCGACGAGTTGCTTGCCTATTATCGTGCGGCTGACGCCGCCCTGGTGACTCCGTTGATCGACGGTATGAACCTCGTTGCGAAAGAGTATTGCGCGTGCAACGTGGATCGACAGGGCGTCTTGATCCTGAGTGAGTTTGCGGGTGCGGCCGCCGAGCTTCAAAAAGGCGCTCTGCTGGTCAACCCCTACGACGTGGAGGCCGTGGCTGAATCGATTCGGCAGGCATTGACCATGAGCAAGGAGGAACGTCGCGAGCGCATGAATCGGCTTCGCCAGACGATCCGGCGGCGAGATGTGTTCCACTGGGTTGAAACCTTTCTGCAGGCGAGCACTCCTCAAAGTCGTGACGACCTGCCTCCAACGGACGACTATGTGCCGAGCGAGCACGGCGACCAATCCTTCGCCTTGGAAGCGGAACCGATGCAGGAACTCGACCGGCAGGTGTCGCCTCAGGTGTTGATCCAGGATGCCGAGGACGGCGCATCGGCATCGGGCGCCGAGGCGGACTCCACGCTTCCAACCGGTGTAGGATCCCCATAACCCGCTCCGGTGGCGTACCCGATCCGTCGTGATCGATCTTGTCCTGGTCATCACTTTCGCCCTCCCATGAAACAACCCGTCCATTCAAGGATGACGGGGCACTGGGGCCGACGCGGGGTTCGATAAGAATGCTTGCCGAAGCCACAACGCCTTTGACTTTGCGGGTGAGGCCGGGAACCTGGCTCGTGAGGGAACCGCCCCCAATTTTTTTGGCCATCGGCGCGCATGGGTCGTTTTGAATCTTATATTTTCTTTGGCCCTGGTTCCGATTGGGTACCCCCGGCCCGGGGCGTCTGGACTAGTGCTGCGTTTCACAATTTGTGCGACTATCATCGCGATGGATTCCGCCGGATTCTCGCTGCGGGAGCGTTCGCGCAGGCTGAAGCCTGCGGCTCAGATCGTCGTGAGACTTGTGTAACGGAGCACTAGGCGGGATTCCTGTATGATCTTAGCCAATCATGAGTGGTTGGGTGGGCCATAGAGCAAGATCTATTTTTCTGGAGCGGTCCAACGACCATTTTTTCCGGGAGATTTTCCGGAAAGGGCGATACGCAATAAATGGGAACGCTGTAGCCTGGGATGATGTCGATAACAGGTGGTACGAGGTCGCACGATCTCCTTGCTGGTAGAGCTATGTAATGGAAGAAGTTCGAGTCGCCCCTATTGGTCGTGATCGGATCGAGTTCGCCATCGGCGCCGACCGATTGCGAGAGTTTGAGCCCCACGCCGAAGCGGCGCGCCGATTGCTGAAGGGGCGCGTTGTCTGGAACATCAACTCGACAGCCATGGGCGGTGGCGTGGCTGAGATGCTGCAACCCTTGATCGGGTATGCACGCGGGCTGGATATCGATATTCGCTGGGCTGTCGTTGATGGCGAT
>JADFMZ010000050.1:0-5573 GCA_022563615.1 Planctomycetota bacterium | reverse complement strand
GTCCCGTAGGGACGACTGAAGTGAAGCAGGCGCACGTCTCTGAGGTCGAGCGCCTCAGCCGTCCCTACGGGACTGACTCTTGGCCCTGGACTTGGGACCCAGCGATAAATCGCTGGGCTATTGTCAAATGTCCCTACGGGACGATGAGACGCCAAACAGATACCAAGCCGCCAGTGGTACACCCGACGGAGAAATTGCTCGCACCTGTTCGGACTGGTACAATCGCACTGAAAGGGGATGCTATTATGAAGACTGCACACACTCGATTCCTGTTCTGTTCGCTTGCGGCGCTTGCCTGCGGTGCCGGTTGTTCAGGCTTGCGGCCGGGGACGGCGGCGCGCTGGGGGAGCAAGAGCGCAGGCATTACGAACAGGTTATGGCCCGCAATCTGACGGCTTGGGCCGACACCGTTCGTCCCGGCGACATCGTGATCTGCCACGATCCGCAAACCGCCGGCCTGGTTCCTGAACTACGCAAGCGCGACGCCGCCGTGATCTGGCGCTGTCATGTCGGGCACGATCATCCCAACGCGTGTTGTGAACAGGCCTGGAATTTCCTGAGTCCTTATCTGGCCTCTGCGCAGCGTTACGTGTTCACGCGCAAGAGTTTCATCCCGAAGCAGCTCGATCACCGCAAGACGTTTATGGTTGCGCCGTCGATCGATCCGCTATCCCCGAAGAACCAGCCCATGGAGCCCGAGGTGGCCCGGGCGATCCTGATCACCACCGGTATTCTCGAAGGCGCATCGCTGGAGGCGGAACCGGTGTTTACCCGTGAGGACGGCTCGCGCGGTCGCGTCGTGCACTGCGCCGACATGATCCATCTGGGCCGGGCCCCCAGCGCCGATCGCCGCCTCGTCGTTCAGGTTTCAAGATGGGATCATCTCAAGGATCCCATAGGCGTGCTTCACGGATTTGCGCAATACCTGGCCAAGGATTCCGCGTCGCTGGTATTGGCCGGCCCAAATGTCTCGGCTGTGGCGGACGATCCGGAGGGAGGCCGTATGCTGGATCGGGTCTTTATCGCCTGGCGGGAGCTTCCCCACGAGGTACGCAAGCACATCCACATTGCGTGCCTGCCGATGGCGGATCGGGAGGAGAACGCCGCGATCGTCAATGCCCTTCAGCGCCACGCCACGGTGATCGTTCAGAAGAGCCTTTGCGAGGGTTTCGGTCTGACGGTCACCGAGGCGATGTGGAAGGCCCGCCCGGTGGTGGCCAGCGCCGTCGGCGGCATTCAGGACCAGCTTCGGGACGGCGTGGACGGGTTGCTCGTGAAGGATCCCAAGGATCTGCAAGAGTTCGCCCGGGCGGTCGAGCGGCTGCTCGATGACCCCGCTCTTTCCGAAAGGCTTGCGTGCAGTGCTCGGAAGCGCGTGGAAAAGGAATACCTCTTCACCCGGCACCTTCTCCAATATTTCGATTTGTTCCGACAAGTGCTTGCTTAGGATCCAACGGTATTTCCAGCTCGCGGGTGCCCGCCGCGGTTGACGGTTTTCGCCGTCGGGGTTACATGCTGGGAGCCACGTTTGCCCAAGGTTCGCGGAGGTCCAGGGGACAGCCTTGTGGGGACGGCGCGGCAGGGAGAGCAGCGTGCTCACGCTCACGTTTCTCGGTGTCGGGTCCGCGTTTGCGAAACGCAACTTTCAGTCCAATGCGCTGATCGAGGCCTGGTCGGCCGGGCCTCAAAGCCAGGACGCCCCCGACGACACCCTGCTGATTGACTTCGGCGCGACGGGGCCTTTGGCGCTTCACAGCCTCAGCAAGCAGCCGGGCTATTCCTACCTGAACCACGGCGGGCGCATCCATTACCCTGCGGTTCGAAGCATCTTCATCACGCACTTGCACAGTGACCACATTGGAGGCCTGGAGGAACTGGCGGTCATGAGCATGTATCAAACCGCCGATCATCCTGGTGGGGAAACATATAGGCCGCGCATCATCGCGGCCGAGGATGTGCTCGCCGATCTTTGGGAGCACTCGCTACGGGGCGGCCTAAGCGCCCGGCGCGGCGGCCGCGCGGAGTTGGAAGATTACTTCTCAGTAAAATCTCTGGACTCGGCGCAGCCGCAAGGCGCCGACGGTTTCACCCTGCTCGACCGATACACCTTTGCGATCTTTCCGGTGGACCACATTCGCATCCACCAAGCGTACGACTGGCCGACCTACGGCCTGTTGATGACCGATGGTCGTAGCGGCGAAACCGTTGTTTACTCATCCGATACCCGGTTCGACCGGACCGGCTTCGAAGAACGGATGACATCCTCCAGGTTCAACTTCCATGACGTTCAACTGGAGGACAGTCCCGACTCCGTTCATGCGACGCTTTCCGAATTGCGAACGCTTCCCCAAGACGTTCGCAGGAAAACCATCCTCTATCATTTCGGGGATCATTGGGACGACCAAGCCTACGCCTTTGTGGCCGACGAATTCGCCGGTTTTGCCCAACCGGGGCATCGGTACGTGCTGTTCGATTGAAAGTCTATCCCATGAACCCTTGTGGCACCGGTTTTCAACCGGTGAGACGCACGACACCGGGGCGGGCGCTATGGGCAAATGAGGAATACACCCAAGCTTGCGGGTCGAAGTGGAATCCCGTTCAGGGGGCTGTCGGCCCTGCGTTTGCCGGTGGGCGCGCAGGCGTTATAATCCATTGAGGATCGGTGGCTGCCAGTGCACCATACATGCCTCCATTTGTGGGTGACGGGCAGCGTCCTGTTGTCGTGTGCCACTGCTTTCAAGCAGTGCCCACGGTGGTTTTCGTGTAGCTTGTGCACTGCTCAAGAGCAGTGGCACACCCATAAAACGACGCGTGACGATGCACTAGATGCGCATGGTGCACGGGGCGAGTGTTTATTAACGCCCGCATCGCGAGCAGCCGATTAGAAATCATAAGGGCCGGTTCCAACCCGCCTGCGGGGGGACCATTATCATGCTGTTTCAACCCCCATTGCCAGCCAAGTACGCGGCGCTGACTCAAGAGGAGTTAGCCGACGCCATCCTTCAGCGCAAGAGCACGCTCGGTTCGCGCGTGATCATCCTAGGCCACCATTATCAGCAGGACGAGGTCATTCGGTTTGCGGACTTCACCGGCGACAGCCTGAAACTGTCGCAGATCGGCGCGCAGCAGAGCGAGGCGGAGTTCATCATCTTCTGCGGCGTACACTTCATGGCAGAGTCGGCGGACATTCTTACGAACGATCGCGTCAAGGTTATCCTTCCAGACCTATCAGCCGGATGCAGCATGGCCGACATGGCCGACATCGACCAGCTTGAAGAGGCGTGGGACTTTCTCGTTGATGCGTGCGGCGCCGAGGTGGTCCCAATTACCTACGTCAACTCAGCCGCTTCGATCAAGGCGTTTTGCGGCGCTCACGGCGGGGCATGTTGCACGAGCAGCAACGCGGGCAAGGTTTTGGAGTGGGCCTTCACGCAGGGTGACAAGGTCATCTTCCTGCCGGATCAACACCTGGGTCGCAACACAGCCTACGCCATGAACATCCCGCTGGATGAAATGGTGGTCTACGACCCGCATCAGCGCAACGGTGGACTGACGGCGACGCAGGTGCGCAAAGCCAAGGTGTTCCTGTGGAAGGGGCATTGCAGCGTGCATGCTTTGTTCACGGCGGCGCAATGTGACGAGATTCGCCGGCTCGATCCCGAGTGCAGAATTCTCGTGCATCCTGAGTGTAGCTGGGAGGTCGTGCAAAAGTCGGACCTGGCCGGCAGCACCGAGTTCATCATCAAGACGATTCGCGAGGCCCCACCGGGGTCAAAGTGGGCCGTCGGAACGGAAGTCCATCTGGTTAGCCGTCTGGCTGATCTGCATTCCGACAAGACTGTTCGCTCATTGGCCGGCATTCAGTGCCTATGCACCACGATGTACCGCATCGACCTGAAACACATGCTCTGGGTGTTGGACGAGTTGGTGGCCGGCCGCGTCGTCAATCAGATCCAAGTCGATCCGGAAACCAAACGACTGGCCGTTGTCGCCCTCGAGCGCATGTTGGCCAACGTCTCGGCGCAGCCGGTCGCAATCAACTGAGCTAGGCTCTGTCTGACAACCCAATTCCTGTAGCGGCCCGCCCCCAGCGGCGCCCGTTCCAGGGGGCACCCGGGTTCTGGGTGGGGGGTACAGCGCAAGAAGCCCCTGTAGGAGCTGCGACGACTCGACAAGGGATCTCGGGCACGCTCAGCTTGGCGTGGACAATTGTCGGAACCCCACCCGGTGTCTTGCGCCTGGTTGCCCGTTGCATGGATCAACCTGCTCTGGTATAATCGGGGAAGCATTTGCTTGACGCATGATCGCTGGAGGGCTATGAGGTGAGGTGCATTCGTGGAGCAGTTCTGCCGTTTTGGGCGGCCGGCCTGATCGTTGCCGGAATTGTTTTCAACCAGCGTCCCATCGCCGATGCCACCGACGTCACCAAAGCAGACGCGGTCCACAACATTCGTAGGTTCCCGCGACACCGGGAGGTCCCGAACGATCCTTGGATGCCGAGACCGTCGAAGGCGCCGGCGGCGGCGATCGGGCACTGCGGGCCGTGGGAACGGGGGCCGTTCAAGAGCTTTCAGGTCAACGTCAACAAAATCGGCTGCAACATCGTTGGTGATGCGGCCAACGAACCGTCGATCGCCATTGATCCAACCGATCCCAACAGGTTAGTCATCGGTTGGCGGCAGTTCGATAGCGTTGAGTCCGACTTTCGCCAGGCCGGTTGGGGCTATAGCCACGACGGCGGACAAGCGTGGACGTTCCCCGGCGTGCTCGAACCAGGTGTATTCCGCAGCGACCCGGTCCTGGACGCCGACGCCGACGGGAACATCTACTTCTACAGTTTGACCGGCGACTTCACGTGCGATCTGTACAAGTCTGTTGACGGCGGTCTGTCGTGGCTGAAGCCGGTGTCGGCTTTCGGCGGCGACAAGGCCTGGATGGCCATCGACCGGACGGACGGCATCGGCCGCGGGAACATCTACGCTTCGTGGAGCGTGGACTTTAGCTGCTGTTTCGGAATCTTCACTCGATCGACCGATGGTGGGTCAAGCTTTATGGTATCGGTCGAGCTGCCGCGCGAACCGAAGTGGGGTACGATCGCAGTCGGCCCGGAGGGAGAAGTCTATATTACAGGGTGTCCGCAGTTTGGCTTCCCTGTGGTGCTGAAATCAACGAATGCCCGGGATCCAACGGCAGCACCCAGTTTTTCGCAGATTCTCGTTGCCCCGACCGGTTCTTGCCCAGGCTTCCTCGGAGGATCCCCAAACCCGGGCGGTCTCCTCGGCCAGGTTTGGGTTGCCACGGATCATCCCAATGCTCGCACTCGAGGGAACGTCTACTTCCTCACGTCAGGCAATAGTGTTGCGTTTATGCGCAGCGCGGATGGAGGTTCTACCTGGAGCGTTCCGATCCGTGTCAACGATGATCCGGAGAATAACGGCGCCTGGCACTGGTTCGGGACGATGTCGGTGGCCCCCAACGGTCGAATCGACGTGGTTTGGAACGACACCCGGGCGTCAGGCGAGCCGAATCTGAACGAATTGTTCTATGCGTTCTCCGTGGATCCCGGGGCCACG
>JADFMZ010000049.1 GCA_022563615.1 Planctomycetota bacterium | reverse complement strand
GCGGCTTGGCATAGGCGCGCCAGGCTTCGGAATTGCCGTCATCCAACGCCAGCGCCGCTTCGAAACGGACAAGGGCGTCCTCGAATCGCCCGGCATCGGCAAGGGAGACGCCAAGATTGGACAGGGTCAACGCCGATCGGGGGGCGAGGGTTACGGCTTTTTCAAGGAAGCGGATTGAATCGTCTAAGGCGCCCGCCTCCCGGGCAATCACGCCAAGGCTGTTGGTCAGGTCCGGCGCATCGGGGACCAGGGAAAAACCCTGTTCGAGGATTTCGCGGGCTTCTTGTGGTTGGCCTTTTTGCGCCACCACGAGCCCCAACGCATTCCAGGCCCCTGCCTGGCCGGGGTCCAGCTTCAGGGACCTGCGCAGGGCATGGATGGCCTTGCGGGTTTCGCCCGCTTTGGCATGGTTCTGCCCGAGAGAGCACCACGCATGGGCGCTCGTTGGCGCCGCCTTGACGGCTTTCTTGAGGGTGGCCAGCGCCTTCGCGCGGTCCTCGGCCTTCGCGCCCGAGAGCGACGTCGCGAACCGCTCCCTGGTTCTGCGCGGGAGGTCACAGCCCACTTCGCGGAGGATGTTCCCATAGACGAGCATCTCTTCGGGGCTGCAATCCACGGCGCAGAGCCGCTCCCCGATGAACGGAACTGTCGCCGAGCCGAAGGCCCTGAATCTGAAAACGGCCGATGCGGGATCGTGGAGTTCTCCGTCGCCGTGCCAGATCTCGTCCCGGGCCTCGGCCGCTTCGATCGCCACTTTGATGGGAATTCCCTTCGACCGCTTGGCGTCGAAGACGGCCATCGCATCTCGAACGATGGCCGCGTACCGTTCGTTGTCCGGCTTGTAGCCGACCGGGCCCAGATCGCCCAGGATCGCGTTGAGCAGGCCCGCACAGCGGGCCTTGGCCTTGAGCGGCGCCTTGGGACCCACCTTTTCGAGCATCGTCTCGAACATGCCGTCGACGCGTTCGATGCCCTGGCGGTGCAGCACGCCGGCCATCAGCAGCACCACCTCCCGCCACTCCTGCGCGTAGAGCTTGTCGGTGGCCAGTAGTGTCTCGGCCTGCACTTTCTCCTTCTGCGCCGCCAAACCTCGGGCGGCCAGGTATTCCTGAAACGTCAGGTGCCAGAACCGTATTTCGTGCTCCCCTCGACCGACGATGATACCGCTGTCGACCTCCTCTTCGGAAAGAAACCTCTCGGCCGCCGACACACGTTCGTCTTCCGGCACCTCGCGGAAGCTCGGGGCGATGGCCCGGGCTCCCCAGTGCCGAGTGACCTGCGTCTGGCGACCCTTCGGGTGGTCCTGCATCGCCAGCGCCAGGTTTTGCAGCAGGGCGACGCACTGTTCCGGCTTGGGCCGCCCCTCACTATGAGGCCGCTGTTTGGCCAGCCAGCCGATGATCGATTCGTACAACTCGGCCCGCTGCTCGGGTAGGCGTTTCTCGTTCCAGTGAACGACGGCCAGCGCCGTGAGCATCACCGGATTGCGGGCCATCCGCCGGACCTCGGGGAGTTTTCTCAGTGGGATTAGAAGCTCGTCCAGGTGTTCTTTTGCATCGGCCTCGTTATGATCCGCCAACGCCAGGCACCAGCGCCCCAGAAAGGCCTCGATGGCTTCGTCTTCCAGGGGAGCGATTCGGGCCTGCTCGAAACCGGCCAGTACCACATCGCCGACAAAGGCGGCCGGGCGGCTGGTGACGATAAACCGGCACTTGTCGTAGTCCCCGACGGCATTTTCGATGAGCGTGCGCATGACGAGCCGCGCTTTTGTCGATGGGACCTCGTCGAGGGCGTCCAGCAGCACGATCGCCCGACCGTCTCCCAACACCCGGCGAAAAAACGACTCGTCCAGACCGACGTCAGTTTCACCGGCCCGCGTGGCCACAAAATGCACCAGCCATTCGGCCACGTCGTCTCCGACAGGCCCGATCTTTCGTTCACGAGCAACCGTCTGATGACGGGCCAAGGCGGCTAGGCCTAAGCCAAGCGTAGTTTGAGAGATGTTTTACAAGAAAAGACTCGAAATGCCTTCAGTAACGCGTTAGAGTACGGTGTCAAACAAACGGCACTCTTACGCAAGGAGGCATTTCGAGTGAACGGCAACATACGCAAGAAACTCGCCCGTGGCAAGCGCAAAAATCAGGACCGGCTCCGGGACATCGAATGGGAGGATCAGCCCCGCCCCATGTTCTCGGCAAGCAACATCAAGTATGACTTGGCGCACAAGACCCGCGGGCTGGCCTGCGGAGGAATCGGGGCGATGCATACCCTTGCACGGCAAAGCGGGCTCATCGACGCCATCGACCGCCGGCTACACTTGCTGAAAATCCACAAGCCTTACCATGAATCCGATCATGTGCTCAATATCGCCTACAACCTCCTCTGCGGCGGCCAATGCCTGGAACATATCGAACTGCGCCGCAACGACGAAGTCTTTGCGGACGCCCTCGGGGCGCAGCGAATTCCCGACCCCACCACCGCCGGCGACTTCTGTCGGCGTTTCGAGGTGGAAGACGTCGAAGTTCTCATGGAGACCATCAACGAGGTCCGCGTCGGGATTTGGCGTAGGCAGCCGGAGGCGTTTTTCGACCTGGCGGTCATCGACGGCGACGGCACGATGGCCGAAACAACCGGACAGTGCAAAGAGGGCATGGACATCTCCCACAAGGGACAGTGGGGATACCAGCCGTTGATCATATCGCTGAACAACACGGGCGAACCGCTCTACCTGGTCAACCGAAGCGGGAACCGCCCGTCCCACGAAGGGGCGACTCGGCGATTCAACAGCGCGGTCGATCTTTGCCTTGGCGCGGGATTCAAGGGCGTGCTTCTTCGCGGCGATACGGACTTTACGCAAGCCAAAGCCCTCGATGACTGGCACGGGCGGGGCGTGCAATTCATCTTCGGCATCGATGCCATGCCGAATCTCGTCGAGATCGCCGAAAGTCTGGGAAACAAGGCGTTCAAGCCGCTCGAGCGGAAGCCGAAATACACCGTCAAAACCCAATCTCGTAAGCGGCCTCGCAACGTCAAGGAAGCCATCGTGAAGGAGCGTGAGTTTGAGAACATCCGGCTTCAATCGGAAGACGTGGCCGAGTTCGACTATGCGCCGGGGCATTGCCGTCGAAGCTATCGCATCGTGGTGGTTCGCAAGAACCTCACGGTCGAGCGTGGCGAGTTGGCGTTGTTCGACGACGTGCGTTACTTCTTCTACATCACGAACATTCGCAACAAGACCCCGGCAAGCATTGTGAAGTGGGCCAATGGTCGCTGCAATCAGGAAAAACTGATCGGCCAGCTCAAGGGCGGCGTTGGGGCGCTGGACATGCCGGTGGACAACCTGGTGAGCAACTGGGCCTACATGGTGATGGCGTCGCTGGCGTGGACGCTGAAAAGCTGGTTTGCGCTCTCGTTGCCGGAGTGCGGACGGTGGCGGAAGAAGTACAAGTCGGAGAAGGAAAAGGTGCTGCGCATGGAATTCCAGACGTTTCGCAACGCGTTTATGAACATCCCGACCCAGGTGATTCGAACGGGGCGGCGTCTGGTGTATCGCGTGCTGGCTTGGAATCCATGGTTGGACGTGTTCTTACGCGGCGTCCAGGCCATAGGCCGGCAAGTGAATCGGCCGCTGCGGTGTTGAGTTCGCTTCCTGATGCCGGGGTATGGAAGTCCCGGCCCGCGTAGGCCCCTAACAAGTACGAGATTCAAGCATGACCAAAGAACAACCGAGTGCCCCGCAACCGTCACTCCCGGCGGGCGGGACAGTCCGCGCCCCCAGCCGCCCGCCCGCGCCGCTACGAGAACGCCCATCGCTGTACGCTTGTTTTGGGGCTAGTAGACCATGCACTACGACTTGGAATTCGAATAGCCATCCCACAGCGCCCGGAGGGTACCCGTCTGCACCGCCGGTGGCGCGGACCACACGAGAAAGAACATCGCCTCCCGCAAGAGCCGCCCGGCCGGGCGATTCGCCAGGTAGCCGCTTCCCTTCGCAAGCGTCATGAGCGTGACAGCCAGCCGCACGACCAGATCGTTGACCGCCACACGAATCTCCATGGAGGGTATTTCGGCCTGTGGATCGTGTAGAACATCCGCGGCATCGTAAAGGCGGTTGCGCACGGATTGATACGCGGACGGGATGTCGCCATCCAGTATCACGGCCGCATCCGGCAGGGATTTCGTCTTGTCGCCAAAACTATCGAGAATCGCACCGGCCACGCCGATTCCCACGGCCGACACGGATAACGGCTTGACCGGGGCGCGAAGCGCAAGCACGCGGCCCGTCGGACCGCGCATCACCTGATCGGGCGGCACGCGCAACCCTTCACAGCGGACCTCACTCGTATAGCTACCGGTTAGGGCCATCAGCTCCATCGGCTCACAGACGACAAGCCCGTGACCGCCGGTCGGCACGCACGCCAGGATTTGCAGCCCGTCGTCCAGCACCCCGCCGGTGACGATATGGTCGGCGTACTTCGCACTGGTCACCCACGGCATAACGCCTGTCAGTCGATAGTCGTCCCCGTCCGCAACGGCCGTCATGGCCGGTCCAGATCCGCGGCGTGATGTCGTCAATTGACTGATGCCCACGGTGGTCAAAGCCCGGCCTGAGGCGAATTCGGGGAGCAAACGTGCGGCAAGTTCCGCATTGTCGCAATCGCCGAGCAGTTCACACGCGCCGTCGTGTTGAGTGAGGACGAGGGCGTCCGTCAGGCTCGCGGACGCCACGACTTCGTAGGTACGCAGTTGATCGATCGGCGCCACGCCCGCCCCGCCATGGGCCTTGGCGACGGCGTGGCCCCAGCAGCCGGCCTCCGCAAGCACGGCGAGTGACTTCGCCGGCCAGTCGTTCTCCCGCTCGCCGGCAACCGCCTCCCGCAAGCGCGCCTGCAACAATTCGAAATCGATCATGTCGCCGCCACCGTCAGGTTTCGTTTGGGATTCACTTCTCGGCCGGCGGAGAACATTTGGACCGCCTGCGGATTCACGGTCCCACATGAACCAGACAGTTTCGCGGCGATCCCTTGTGTCGGTGTTCCCAAAGATAGATCCCCTGCCACGTTCCAAGTCCCAACCGACCATCGATAATGGGAATGGAAAGCGTCGTCGAGGTCAAAGCCGCTTTGATATGCGACGGCATATCGTCCGGTCCCTCCTGCGTGTGCGTATAGAGCGGATCGTTTTCCCGAACCGTGCGACTGAGCCACGCTTCAAGGTCTCGCCTGGCGGAGGGATCGGCGTTTTCCTGGATCGTCAGACTGGCTGACGTGTGTTGCACCATAATGGTGCACAAGCCGTCCACCACGTCGCCTTGTTCGACGACGGCTTGCACCTCGCGCGTGATTTCATGAAGCCCCTGCCCGCGCGTACGAATCGTCATGCGTTCGGTCATGCGAATTTCCGACAAACGAGAACCATTGGTCGTCGATCTTGGAGCGAAGTAGGGGGATGTCAAGCGGTGCGCAGCATGGTGGAAACGTGATGCCTCAAGCTCAGCCGACGCGTTGTCCCGGGGGGCGGAACCTAAGGCAGGCCCGCTGAACGAGTCGGCAAGGCGGCGTTTCGACGGCGACCGGCAAACTCGCGGTCGAGGCAGCGTCCGCGGATGGCAAGAACTTCACGGTCACGTGTGAGCGATCTGACGTTGGTCACGGCAGGCGACCGCCATCGGAAGTGGAATGCCTATCGAGGGCCGCGTGGCATTTCGCCGTCGCGTTCGACCTTGCGTGCGGCCTTACGGGTTTGGCGTCTCTTGCGTTCGGAAGGCTTTTCGTAGTAGCTGTGTCGTTTCATGTCGCGTGTCAGCCCTTCGCGCTGGCACATGCGTTTGAAGCGTTTCAACATCTGCTGGATGGATTCATTACCTCGTGGTCTGATCTTGATCAACGCCGCCGCACTCCTTTCACTGACCATTCGTTCGCCTACCGCACACCGCGAAAAGGCGAGAACGTGCGATTCTACGGCAAGTGATCGGCGTCCGCCAGCCGTGACTTTGCGTAAGTAATTGCGTTGGCGGGATTTCCGCCTCGGATCGACCGTCCGATAACTCGCCGGCCCGATTCCAGCTGTTGGGGGCCATGACCATACCGGCGCCGCTCGATGGCTCCCAGGGCCGCGAATGAGGGTTTAGCATACCCGGGACCACCGTGGCGATGGTCCCCCGCTTCTGACGCTTCATGGATCGGGGCTCTTCATTCTCTCTCGAGTCGCTTCGGCGCCAGCGTTTGGGCGTAGGCGACGAATTTGATATGATGAGCGGCTCAGGGCCAGATGGAGTGACTTGATACCGAAGACGGGCGATTCGCTAGGGCATTTATTTTGCCGGGACGGGAGATTCGAGGATGGCATCGCTATTGATTACCGAAGGTCCGGCGAGCGGCACGACGTTCGCGCTGGAAAACCATCGAATCGTGATGATTGGGCGTGACGAGAAGTGCACTTTTCAACTTCTCGACCCGGAAGTCTCGCGCATGCATCTGCAAATCAAGCACGATCCGGGAGAGGACAAGTACTTCGCAGCAGACTTCGATAGCCATAACGGCGTTTCGGTGAATGGGAGTCGTATCAGCGAGGACACGCCACTTCATGATGGCGACATCATCAGCCTTGGTCACACGACCATCGCGTTCAGTATGGACGACAAACCCGACGCCGTTCGCATCAGAGAGCAAATGCGAAAGCGAGGCGAAGAGCGGTTGACCACCATGCTGCCCGACGAGCCGCCAAAGACCTAGCCCCGATCGCGCTGACCGCCAGGGCCCTCGGTATGATCTGATCGTCCGTCGTGCTTTGATAGGTCTGAAAAGAGTTTGGCAGAAGGAGAGATGTTGTAATGCCCATTTTGTTCCTTGTGCCATTCGGATTGTTGCTGGTCGGCATACTTGGGCATGTCAGCCGATGGGAAAGGACTCACGGGGCACGGTTGCTGGTAGGCTTGATGTTCTTCGGGCTTGGGTCAATGTTTGTTCTAGTAATCGTACGCGAGACGAAAATGACTACAGATCTGTGGACCGGTTTCTTGAATCGGAAGGAGGCTTCAGTATTAGTCTTTCAAAGTAGCCGCCGCAGCGTGACTGTAACGGAGCGAGGTAAGATTGAGATTTTTTTGCATTGCTGCAGGAGTCGCGCAGAGTGTCGGCTCATCATAGCTCTCCGATGACAGAGATTCAGCTAACGGTCGGAGACCACGGGTATCGTTACTCGATTGCCCCAGATTCGGATCACGAGAATGAGTTCTGGATTGAAGATTTGAGCTGCAATTATGATGAGGGAGGAACCACGATCGCACAAGTCAAGTCGCGAAGGCTGGCAGAGTACTTGCGCACATTGCAAATGCTCGAGCCGCTTCCGGAATCGTAAGAAACAGACGAATGGCGCAGGACGCAGGGAGAAATGATGGAGTTTCGTGGGGCATGCAATCGCGAGCCCTACGTGACTTGATCGGGAGAGGACGTATGCATAGGCTCCGCGCAAATTGCTGGTCATCGGCTTCGGCGGTGGCCCTCGCCGCAGCGTTCGCTACGTCGGTGTCAGCGGAGACGTACCATGTGCCGGGCGATTTTCCCGCCATTCAGGCGTGCATTGAGGCGGTCGGCGACGGCGACGAATGTCTCGTAGCCCCGGGCACCTACTTCGAGACGATTGACTTTATGGGCAAGGCGATCGCGGTGCGCAGCTCGGACGGCGCGGAGGTGACCACGATCGACGCCATCGGCCTGGAGAGCCGCGTGGTCAATTGCGTGAGCGGAGAAGGACCGGGGACGGTCCTGGACGGCTTTACGATCACGGGGGGGAGGGTCAGCGAATGTCCCGATAGTACATTCCGTTCGTGTGGCGGCGGGATGGCGAACATCGATAGCAGCCCGACGGTGACGAACTGCAACTTCGTTGGCAACGCCGCCAGCGACGGCGGCGGGATGTTTAACCTCAATAGCAGTCCGACCGTCACGAACTGCGCGTTCATACACAACGGTGCATTCGTCGGCGGGGGGATGGTCAACTACGACAGCAACCCGACCGTAGCCAACTGCTCGTTTACTGCGAACGCGGGTGTCCTAGGTGGCGGAATGTGCAACGCGCCTGGCACCAGCCCTACGATCACGAACTGTATGTTTGCGGGAAACAGCGGGATCAGCGGCGGGGGGATGTGCAACTACAACAACAGCGCGACGATCACGAACTGCACGTTTACCGCGAATAGATCACGCGGCGGCGGCGCGATGTTCAATGATGACAACGCAAACCCAACGATTACGAGCTGCATCATCTGGGGCAACGGCCAGCCTCAAATCTGGGGCACGGACAAGGTGTTGGGGACACTCAGCTTCAGCAATATCCAAGGCGGCCTGCCGGCCGGCCTGTTCGACGGCGGCGGCAACATCGCAATCGATCCGATGTTCGTTCGGGACCCTGACGACGGCGGCGACGGTTTTGGCGACGATCTGGATACACCCGACGTCGACGAGAGCCTCAACGACGACTTGGGCGATCTGCGTTTGCAAGCCGGTGGCCCCTGCATCAATGCGGGTGATCCCGCGTACGTACCCGCCCCGGGTGAGACCGACCTCGATGGCTTTCCTCGCATTCTCTGTGGGCAGGTGGACATGGGCGCCTACGAATTCGGCATAGGCGATTACGATTGCGATCAAGCTGTGAACTTGAAGGATTTCGCCGCGATGCAGACGTGTTTCACCGGTTCCATCGGCGTGCCGTTCGCGGACGGCTGCGAAGCGTTCGACTACGACGCCAATGGTCTTATCGACCTCACAGATCTTGCGGGTTTCGCCCTGGTACTGTCACGCTAGAGGGCCAAGGCGGGCTGTGGACCGTGCGAGGCGTCCGCAAGAGGATTTGGCCGCCCTGCCTGCGGCGATACGCCCTTCCGGCATATCCGGCTTGGCGAAAACGACGATGTGTGGTAGCAATTCGTCCATGTGGAAGGTCGCGTTGCCAAGTATGATGGGGTTGAGCGTGCTCGGCGGTGCGCTCTTCTTTTCCGCAGGCCGACTGGACATTCCGTTTTTTTGGGCATGCCTGGCGGTGATGGCCGTCGGCGGGATCGTCGTCGTTTCCCAGATGGATCCGGAACTTCGTGACGAACGCGTTCGTCCCGGGCCCGGCGGAATCGATCGTCATTTGCGCGTGACGATCCTCCCCCTTTTCATCGGTCATCTTGTCATCGCCGGGCTCGATGTCGGTCGCTACGAGTGGAGCGGTCGATTGCCGGTTGCGGTGCAAGTGGTTGCGCTGATGGAGATTATCGTGTCGATCGCGTTTTCCGCGTGGGCGGTCCGCACGAACCGTTTTTTTTCACCGGTGGTGCGTATTCAGGAGGAGCGAGGCCATCACGTCGTCACATCGGGTCCGTATCGATGGATACGCCATCCCGGTTACGCGGCGGTTCTTTATTGGATGATGGCCAGCGGACCGGCGCTCGGGTCTTGGTATTCCATGATACCGATCGTGCCCGCGCTCGGTCTTATTCTACGAAGAACCATCATCGAGGATCGTTTTCTCCATGAGCATCTGGACGGTTACGTCGACTACGCCGGTCGCGTGCGGTATCGGCTTGTCCCCGGACTCTGGTAGAATGTGCATGTTTCGAATGCCGATGACATGCCGCGGTGATGCGATTCTCAGTCTCGGAGAAATGCAATCATGAGTGCGCAGGAAAAGCCCAAGATCGGTCAAATCTGCTGGCAGGACCTCACCGTGGACAACGCCGACGAGATTCGGCAGTTCTACAGTAACGTCGCCGGCTGGAAGTCGGAGCCGGTCAATATGGGCCAATATGAGGACTTCAACATGATCGCCGCCGAAACCGGCGAGCCCGCCGCGGGCATCTGTCACGCCCGCAACGCCAACGCCAATCTACCCCCGCAATGGCTGATCTACATTGCCGTCGAAGATGCGGATGCGTGCGCCGAACGATGCACGGCGGAAGGCGGCGAAGTCATCGACGGTCCCAGAGCGATGGGAGAGGGCCGCTTCTGCGTCATCAGGGACCCCGCCGGCGCCGTCGCCGCGTTGATTAGTCAGTAGCGTGGGTCGGGCGATTCGGTACCAGATGGGGCCCCATCATTGGATCGGGTCACTCCCCGCAGGCGCCAAACGCCGCTCGCCGTTCGTGCGTTTTATTGCCCTCGTCGAGTTGCGCCGAGCGACAATCGAGAGGGGTCGGCCTTTGCTACGATCCGCCCGGTTCGCCGTACTGACAGAGATACAGGTCGTTGCCGTCGGGATCGCCGAAAAACGCGATTTTCACGGGGTCGTCGTCTATGATCGGGCCGCGGAAGGTCACCCCGCGGCGCTTCAGTTCGTCGACAACCTCTTCGATGGGGCGGGCCACGTTCAGGCCGATCTGGATCGAACCGCTGGTGCCCGGCAACGGAGTGTGCGGTTCCTGCGGATGCAGCCCGATACGAAGCCCACCCGCGTCGATGGTCGCAAAGTGGTCACCCGCGCGGTGTTGCAACTTCAAGTCGAGCGTCTCGGTGTAGAACCGTACGGCCCGGTCCATGTCCGTGACGTAAATCGTAGCCATGCCGCCATTTGTCAGCGGCGTCGCGCCGGAGTCGTCATTCATCGTTCAGCCTTTCGTTATGCCGCCGGCCAGAGCCAGGCGAATGTGGCGGCGGTGATCAATCCGTAGACCACGCCGTCGATAAAATCCGTGAACATGAATCGTTTCGGCTTGCCCATGAAGAACCCGCCGGGAATACCACCGGCACAGTAGGCGAGAATCGCCGTGGCACAGGCCACTTGAAATACGGAGCCGCAGCTCGCGCCGGCCACCCGCGCTTGCGACGTGATGTACGCGACACACACACCGACCACGAGGTAGAAGAGAAAGACCAGCCCCAAATTGGCCCCGAAATTCGGTTTGCAGCCGATGATGTTGATACTCCCCCACGGTCCGGCGTCCATGCGGGCCTTGAACTCCGGTGAGTTCTGACTCTCCCCACTGCCGCAGTTGGGCCACATGTACGTGCCCGCTGGAATGTCGAGTTTGGCCAACTGTTCGGTCAGCGCCTTTTCGTCGGGCAGGACCTTGATGTCGGCCTTGTGGTGCGGCAGGGCCATCCAAATGATGGAACTCGCCAAGAAAACGAACACGGCGGACAGCAAGATCGGCAGCCAGAGTTGGGTCAGTTCCATGCGAAGCTCTCCTTAGATTCGTAGGTTTGACGGCCACTTGCATTGCTGACACGATCGTGCCAACGCGCGTGGATTCTACCGCGATTTGTCGATGTTGCCACCGTGGCCAGGCGTCGGCACCTCGGCAATCGCGCGACAGCGGGACGTCGGCAGGAAAAGCCCGCCCAGTTCTGCAAACTTCGCGCCGTCGTCGTTAACCCAACACGGCGTTTCCCACATATCTGCGTGGTACGAAAACGGTTTCTTACTGAACTGAAAAAACAAGAACGTCGCGAGTAATCCCGGTCGATATCAGTAAAACACTCATCATCTCACCGTCTATCCCGCATCGATACGCGGCGAAGGGGAACGATTGATCCGGTCGGATTCCATCCGCCGCCAATTGTGCGAACGAGTTAGCGCGGGCGAAGCCGGGCTAGAGCAAGCTCCATTTTCGCGAAGCAATCGGATCGTCAAATCGTCCGGGGAACGCCGAAATCGTCGAATTCCTCTCCCCGAAGGCCAAAATCCGGGTTGCCAACGGTCAGAAAAACCCGCGCACCTGGCCCCGAACGCGTAAAAACGCTTGAATCGAGGGAACTGAATTGGTATCATGGACGCTCGCTTGTTCAGGCAAGAGCCATCTGGGCGATGTCCGTAGTTTCGATTGGAGGGTAAGATGGCACGCATTTCATCCGCAAGGCATTCCTGCGCAAGCACTCGAGCGAGTTCGCTTACACTCACAGGTATTCCACAGCGCGGGGCCCGCCACAACGCCCGCACGGGTCGGATCGTCAACCTCACCCTGACACTCGTGGCACTGATGGCCGCCGGCAGTGCCGTATCGACTACCCGCGGGCAAACGATCTACTATACGGACTCTGCCGGCCTACATGAGGGCGTGCACAGAGTCCTGGTAAGTGGAAAAAATATTCAGAATCTCCATGACACGTTGGGAGCTTCGGGTATCGCGCTGGACGCCGACGCGGGAAAGATGTACTGGACCAAAGCGTCCGGGAATAACGACCGGATTCAGCGTGCCAATCTGGACGGCTCAGCCGTTGAAGATCTGGTCACCACCGGCCTGTTCGTCCCCGTCGGGATCGCCGTGGATCCGACCGGCGGAAAAGTGTACTGGACCGATCCCAATCCCGCCGCCTTCTGGATCCGTCGGGCCAGTCTGGACGGCTCTTCCGTTGAACCCTTGATCACCTTGCCGGACGGCCCGCACGGCATCGATTTGGACACCGCCGCTGGGAAAATGTACTGGACCACTGCGGGCGGGAGGATCCAACGCGCCAACCTGGACGGATCGCTTGTACAGAACGTCCTCACGTCGCTCGGTTCGGGAGTTGACATACCGTGGGGCATCGCGCTCGACGTCGCCGGCGGAAAGATATACTGGACGCAGCGCGGGTTCACCGTCGCCGGGCAGATCC
>JADFMZ010000382.1 GCA_022563615.1 Planctomycetota bacterium | reverse complement strand
GGTGGATGTATCGCGCCCCTTCAGGGCTCTTCGTTTTGGGAGCCCCCGACCCAGGGCGTTGCCCTGGGCTGGATTATTTTGCCCCTTCGGGGCGAGGAGCAGGACTTGCTTCGAGAGCACAGGAAAACACAGAATGATCCGGGATCACGATTCATTGAAGAGTGACAAGGACGCCATTGCACGGGCGATGCGTGTTCGCGAACTGATGAATGACGTGATTCGCAACACGTCTGCTCAGGAACGCGATCGAAGGATGCAGATGCATCTTGCCCAAGCGCGCGGGCCTGTGGCCAACGCCGCCCTTTTGAGGAGCAGCATTGCCCTGATGCTGAGAATGAAGGGCGCTCAGGCGCTGTCAAAGAATATCCATGATTGACGATCCCTTCATTGATCTGGTCGTTGCGGTCGTTGGATCGCTGGAGACAGCAGGGATTCCCTACGCCATAACCGGCTCGATAGCGAGCGGAATTCACGGCGAACCCATCCCGAGCCAGGATGTCGATATTGTCGTGCGCATGACCTATTCCCAGGCCACCAAACTTCATGAAGTGCTTCCGCAACGGTTCTATCGAAGTCTTGAACGACTGCAAGAGGCGGCGCGCAGCGGCGGAGTTGCGAACTTGGTCGATACGGATACGGGATTGAAAGTCGATCTTTCGTCTGTCAAACAAGACGCGTTTTTTGACGCGGTGATGTTGCGGGCCAGGCCGACATCCTATGGCGCCAGCGCTCCGGACTTCGTAACCGTAACTCCGGAGGATGTTGTTTTGATGAAACTTGTGTGGAGGAAGGATTCTCGCTCCGACAAGCAGTGGAAAGACGCCCTGGGCGTCGCGAAGATCAAAGGGGCGCGGATGGATTGGAAGTATCTGTTTGAGCAGGCGGAGTTGCTCGGAATCGAAGGCGACCTGACCAAATTGCGCGACGAGGCGGGGATTTAGAGTGTCTAACAAGACGTGTTTCGAAGCGCCCACGACACTCCGACATTCGCGCAGGCTGAAGCCTGCGGCTCGGTTCTGTTAGAAGCTCTTAGTAAACCCAACGGTGTGCGGCGGCCTCTTGATGGACCCGCCCCGGTGTTTGAAACGCATGGGTAAGAAGCAACCCAGATTGGCAACGACGAAAGCTAGGCAGCGGGCGAAACCTGCACTACGCAAGGCCGTGCGCGCGGGTAGACCGACTGGAACGTCGGTCCGACAAGAACATTCGATGGGCGACACCCACCCTCCCAAGAACGACGGCGCACAAGACACAAACTGGCTGACCGTCGTCGGGGCGCGGCAGAATAATCTGCGCAACATCACGGTTGAGATTCCGCTCGGGCGGTTTGTCTGCGTGACCGGGGTATCGGGGTCGGGCAAGAGCTCGCTGGTCAACGACATTATCCGCGAAGTGCTGGCCCGCGACCTGAACGGGGCTGAAAAGGTTCATCCCGGTTTACACGATCGGGTCGAGGGGCTCGAACATCTCGACAAAGTCATCGACATCGACCAGTCGCCGATCGGGCGGACCCCGCGATCCAACCCGGCTACGTACATCAAGGTTTTCGACGAGATCCGAGCCCTGTTCACCCGGCTGCCGGACGCAAAGGTTCGCGGCTACAAGCCGGGGCGGTTCAGCTTCAATGTTGCTACGGGCCAAGGCGGCGGCGGGCGATGCGAATCCTGTGAGGGCAACGGCAGCCACAAGATGGAACTCGAATTGCTGGCTGACGTTTGGGTGACGTGCGCAGCTTGCCAGGGTCGCCGGTTCAGCCGCGAGACGCTCGAGATTCAATACAAGCGCAAGAGCATCGCCGACGTGCTCGACATGGACGTGCAAGAGGCGCTCGAGCATTTCGAGGCGATTCCGAAAATCGCCCGCATGTTGCGGACGCTGCACGACGTGGGCCTCGATTACATGAAGCTAGGCCAATCCTCGACGACCCTCTCCGGCGGTGAGGCCCAGCGCATCAAGCTGGCCCGGGAACTGGTCAAGACGTCCACGGGACGCACGCTGTATCTGCTGGACGAGCCGACGACCGGTTTGCACTTTGCGGACATCAAGAAGCTGTTGGCTGTATTGCACGGGTTCGTGGACGCCGGCAACACCGTCATCGTCATCGAACACAATCTGGACGTGATCAAAACGGCTGATTGGGTGATCGACCTGGGGCCCGAGGGCGGAGCAGGCGGCGGGAGAATCGTGGCGGCCGGCACGCCGGAGCATATCGGTCGAACCAAGCGATCGCACACCGGACGAGTGCTTCAAGACGTTCTTGATCCCGGCGCAACCTTTTCACGTCAGTTAGGAGCGGGCTCGAGTTCACGCGGGCATGTTACTACCAAGGGGGGCGAATCAACTTCGGGGGCTTCGCGCAGGCTGAAGCCTGCGGCTCGGGGCGCCGGTGGACGACGGAAGGACGTAATTTCCGTCGTCGGCGCCAAACAGCACAACCTTAAGGACATCACCGTTGACGTGCCGCGCGGCAAGATGACCGTCTGCTGCGGTCCCAGTGGCAGCGGTAAGAGCAGCTTCGCCATCGACACCGTGTACGCCGAGGGCCAACGGCGCTACGTGGAATCGCTCAGTTCCTATGCGCGGCAGTTCCTGGGTCGGCTGCAACCTCCGAAGGTCGATCACGTGTACGGCCTGAGCCCGGCTATCTGCATCGAACAGAAAAACACCAGTAAATCGCCACGTTCGACGGTCGGAACGGTCACGGAAATCTACGACTTTATGCGCGTTCTCTGGGCGCGCGTCGGTCAACCCTATTGCCCGACCTGCAAGGTGCCGGTCGGCGCCCAATCCGGCGATGAAATCGTCGAGCGGATTCTGGCTCTGGGCGAAGGTCTGCGCGTGTTGCTGCTTGCCCCCATTGAACCAGGCCAGCAGGAGACGTACGAACAACTCTTCCAGCGCGAGCGCGCGGGCGGCTATGCCCGGGTGCGCGTGGACGGCGTCATTCACTCGTTGGGCGAGCGGATTCCGATCGATCGCAAGCGAAAGCATCAGGTGGAGCTGGTCGTGGATCGCATCGTGACGCGTCGACGGGACATTTCACGCATCACGGATAGCGTGGAACAGGCTTTAACCGTCGGACGCGGGGTGATGATCGCGCAACCGATTGAAGAAAACGTCGCAACGTCGAAACGTCAAAACGTCAAAACGTCGAAAGCACGTCAAGGAGGACGAAGAAGAAGAAGAGGATGACGAGACACTCTTCGAGGATGCGGAGGAAGGCGAGGTCGTGGTCGGCCTCAAGGTCGATGCGCACCTTCGGGTTCGGTTCGCCGCCCGGGAGGTTTTGCTGCGTCACGGTCACGACCATGTCACTTAAGTCGATATCGTTCTTCATTGCCCACTCGTTCGCGCCGGCGTGCGCAGAATCGCCGTTGGGCAGGTTCTGCGACGCGGCGAGGGCGATCGCATCGGCCGAGTTCTGTAAGCTGCGGCGATGGGCGATGTAGCTGCCGACGTCAATAGCCATCGCGGCGCCGCCGGCCATGATTGCGATGAACGCGGCCGCGACGAAGATGACCTGGCCGCGCTCCCCCTGGCGTGATCGGTTAACGAATCTCAAGATGATGGAACGCATGGCACACTACT
>JADFMZ010000381.1 GCA_022563615.1 Planctomycetota bacterium | reverse complement strand
TGATGGCCAGTGCGCCGCCATAGATCACCAGCGGCACCACCGCCTGCACGATGCCGACGCCCAGGTTGCCGACCCCGGCGTTCCACCCCAGCGCGGTGCCCTGCATCCTTTTGGGGAAGAAGAAGCTGATGTTGGCCATGCTGGCGGAGAAATTGCCGCCGCCCAGCCCGCACAGGAGCGCGATGACAACGAACACGACGTAGTGGGTGTCGGGGTCCTGCACGGCCAATGCCATCCACAGGGTGGGGATCAGCAGGGACAACGTGCTGAATACCGTCCAGTTCCTTCCCCCGAAGACCGGCACGACGAAGGCGTAAAGAAGCCTGAACGCCGCGCCCGAAATGCCCGGGGCACCGGCCAGCCAAAACAGCTCGCCGGTGGTGAACTGGAAACCGATCCTGGGGAGTTCGACGACCACCACGCTCCAGACCATCCACACGGCGAAGGACAGCAGCAGCGGCGGCATGGAAAAGATCAGGTTGCGCACGGCGATCCCCTGGCCTGTCTCCTGCCAGAATTTTTCGTCGTCCGGGCGCCAGTCCCTCAACCAGCGGCGGCTGACAACCCTTTCTTCCAGCAATTCCCCGTTGACCATCTGTTGGCGAAGGGCCGGATCCAGTTCCAGGATTTCCCGGCGCTCGCTCCTCGCTGCCATCCAGGTCCAGATCCTCACACCGCCGAGAACGACGTACATCTGATCGCCAACGGTGTCGGCGTAAAAGATGATCTCCCCCTTTTTCACCTTCATGGTGAGGCCCTTGCCGAAGATTTTGGCGACTTCTTCGCGCGTGAGGCCGTGAAATAGCGCGACGTTTTCGATGAGCAAATCTACTTTATCTTTTGCCATGCGATCAGAACTCCCCTGCGTCGGTGCTTTCAGTTTTGTCGGCCGCTACACGAGATAGATGAAACGGCTGCAATTATTACAGGTGTGAATGTGGTCGGGTTGCATGGTGGGGATGGAAAAGCTTAAGCGACCCTGTGCTCCTTGTTCATCATATATTGGCCATATACCATAAACCCCCTCCAAATCCGGCTCCGCCACCTGTGCCTATCGTAAAGTCCGTCCGGATTGATTTCGTTGACCTTTTCGAGTCGCGCCCGGTAGCGTCTCGGGATGAAAACAATCCTGCTTCCGCTGCTGCTTACCCTGTCCGGCCTCGTGCGAAGCCGCACTCGCCTCCACCTTGAAAACCTGGCGCTGCGACAGCAACTTGCCATGATTACCCATCGGGACAGCAGACGGTTCCGGTTCCGCAGGCGAGAACGCCTTTTCTGGGTGTGGTTCTATCGGCTATGGCCGGACTGTCTCCACACCCTGCGAATCTTCAGCCCCGATACCTTGTTAGGCTGGCACCGCAAGGGCTTCCGGCTCTATTGGGGGTGGAAATCACGACATCGACCGAGTGGAAGGCCCCCGGTTCCCCTGGAGGTGCGTGACCTCATTCGCCGGCTCTCCCGGGAAAACCTTCTCTGGGGCGCGCCTCGTGTGCACGGCGAGCTTCGCATGCTGGGCATTGAGGTCTCCCAAACCGCTGTCGCCAAATACATGGTGCGGCATCGCAGGCCACCGTCTCAGAACTGGCGGACGTTCCTCCACAATCATTCCAAGGCTCTGGTAAGCATCGACTTTTTCACCGTCCCGACGCTCACTTTTCGAATTCTGTACGTATTCCTCGTTCTGAGTCTCGAGCGTCGGGAGGTCATCCACTTCAACGTCACCGAACATCCCACGAGCCGGTGGACGGGACAGCAGGTGGTTGAGGCGTTTCCCTGGGAGGAGGCACCGCGTTATCTCCTGCGCGACCGCGACAAAGTCTATGGCGCCGAGTTTCGCCGCCGGGTACGCAGCCTCGCAATCGAAGAGGTGCTCACCGCCCCGCGCTCTCCCTGGCAGAATCCCTATGTCGAGCGTTTGATTGGCTCGATCCGACGCGAGTGCATCAATCACGTGATCGTCTACAACGACCGCCATCTCAAACGGCTCCTGCGCTCCTACTTCGCTTACTACCACACGGCACGAACCCATCTCGCGCTGGACAAGCAGTGCCCGCAAAGACGGCCCATCGAACACCCTAGTACTTAGTGACAATAGTTATAGTTTTATGTCAGGCTGTGGCTATTATGAAAGCTACAGCGATCAACTTATCGAGACCGGATCGAGCGACGCTCAAGGCTTGGCTGCGGTCGGGAACGACCGAGCAGAGGATGGTCATGCGCGCTCAGATTATTTTGGCGGCCGCGGAGGGCCGATCCACCAAGGAGATTGCCTATCGGTTGGGTACGCGTACGGCAACCGTGGGTAAGTGGCGCAATCGTTTTGCGCGTGGGGGGTTGCCGCCGCTTCGAGACGCACCGCGATCCGGTCAACCGCGCAAGTACGGCGCTGCGATCGAACGCCGAATTTTGGCCAAACTGGATGAGCCGCCGCCTTGCGGATATGCGGCCTGGAGCGGCGGTCAGTTGGCCGAGGCGCTGGGCGATGTGCACAAGCGTCAGGTTTGGCGCGTTCTGTCCGAGCATGGGATTCAACTCCAACGGCGTCGATCCTGGTGCATCAGCACCGATCCCGAGTTTGCAGCCAAGGCGGCGGACATTGCCGGGCTTTATCTCGACCCCCCAGAAAACGCCATTGTGCTTTCCGTGGATGAGAAGCCCCATATTCAGGCTTTGGAGCGCGCTCAGGGCTGGCTGAAATTGCCCAACGGCAAGGCTGTCACCGGGTTCAACCATGAATACAAGCGCCATGGCACCACCACCTTGTTTGCCGCGCTGAATGTGCTCACCGGAAAAGTGAAGGGTGGTCATTACCAAAGGCGCCGCCGGGTCGAGTTCCTCGATTTCATGAACGGGGTCATCGCCGAATACACCGGCCGGGAGATCCACGTGATTCTGGACAACCTCAGCACCCATAAACCCAAACATGATCGATGGCTGGCTCGACACAAGAACGTTCATTTCCATTATACGCCGACACACGCTTCTTGGCTGAACCAGATAGAGTGCTGGTTTTCCATTCTGAGCCGAAGGGCCTTGAAGGGAGCGAGTTTCACTTCGCCCAAGCAGGTTCGCCACGCCATCGATTTGTTCATTCGCGCCTACAATGAAAAGGCCGCGCCATTTGAATGGAAAAAAACCCGTGTTCGACAAGGCAAACTCACTGATAAATACACTAATTAATGTCACTAAGTACTAGCCTGTTATTTGTTGGCGTCAACGACGAGGGCGTTCCCGTCGGTTTGAACATCACGGATCAGATGCTCCAAAACCTGGCATCTATGCGCGGAGACGGCAACATTTTGCCCTTCCCATCGCTTGATGTCCAGAAATGTACACTCAAGGGGAAAAACGTTGCCGTCGTATTCGTGCATCCGTCTGATGCCACACCCGTGAAGTTCAAGGGCGTGGTCTGGATTCGATCCGGACCTCGTCGCGGTATCGCTAATCCCGACGATGAACGTCGCCTCAACGAGAAGCGTCGTTTTCGCGATCTGCCTGCCGACATTCGCCCCATCGTGGGTGCGGAACTCGATACTGTCGATGAACTGCTCTTCCGCCGCACCTACCTCCCCGCCACCGTACCGGCCGAAGTGATG
>JADFMZ010000380.1 GCA_022563615.1 Planctomycetota bacterium | reverse complement strand
ATCCCTGTATGTGGTTAAAGGATTCCACGTCGTCTGGGACATCTGCGTGGTTGCCGTGCTGGCGGCCTGCCTGCGCCGCAAGAGTAAGCGCCCGCAATGGGCCGCCGTGTACGCGCTTTGTCCGTTGGTTCTTTCCGCCTTTGCCGTAGAGGGCCATCTGGACAGCCTGATGCTCTTGCTCGTCGTCGCCACCGCTTGGGCGGTCATGGCCGGCAGATTGAAATCGGCCGGAGTGTTGCTCGGGTTGGCGATCGCCGCCAAGACTGTCCCGGTGGTGCTGCTGCCCTGGTTGGCTTGGCGACACCGTCGGTCGGCGGTGATCGCTGTGGCTACGGTCGCACTGTGCTACAGCCCCTACCTCATCAGCGGCCCGGCCGGGTTGGCCACCTTGTGGCGGTTTGGGGAGGGGGGCGTGTTCCTCAGCCTGCTTGCGCTGGCGCCTGCATCGGCCGTGGACACCGCGATTGCCCGTTATGCATTGGCGACCGTGCTCGCGCTCACATCGTTGGTGCTGGCGTGGCGCCGGCGGGACTTCATCCAATACGCCGCCGAGATGACCGCCGTGCTGGTGCTCCTGCTGCCGATCGTCCACTACTGGTACTTGACGTGGGTCCTGCTTTTTCAGCCGTTTCAGCCGAGGATTCGGTGGCTTGTCGCGGCGTTGCTGATGGTGGTTTATTTTGAGGCCGCGCGGAGTGCGATCGTGTACGGCGAGTGGACGATGCCGCGCTGGGCGCCCGTGGTGATCTGGGCGCCGTTCTGTTGTGTGTGGCTGATCGAAGCGGCAATACGTCGTTGGGGGACTCGTGAGGCGCTTTAAGGCACTCTAATAAAACATGATTACGAACGGTCGAAGCTGTGGGATGATCGCGCAGGCTAAAGCCCGCGGCTCGGGAAGAGGGTTGTCGAACACGCTTTCAGTGGGCTGTTGAACCCGGTTTCTCAGCGCCCGGGCCAAGAGGATCTTGGTCCTACCGGGATGGGCTCTCATTCGAAGCCTGACCGCCGACGGGGAAGCGCTTTTTGAAAAAACCGGTCGGCGCCTGCCCGACGATGATGTACCCATCGTCCTTGATCTTTTCGGTGAAGACCTCCAGGTTGGCCATCACGGCGCCGAACCGTTCGATGGCCAGGACGGCGGCTTCATACAATCGTTCATCCCGAACGAGCAGTCCGGCGGTTCCGTGCCCCTCCGCGACTTGTCGCAGGGCCGTGGCCAGACTTGTGGCGGCCTCGTCGAGGTTTTCGAGAAACCGGTTGAGGTTGACGAACGAGCGGTCCAGGTTCTGCACCGTCTGATCGATCCCCTTGTTCACCTGATCGGCGATCCTGCGGCTTTCGGTATTCCACAGGGCGATCGTCTGCCTGATTTCTTCGGTCGCGCCTTTCAAGTTGCCCACGGCTGACTTGACGTCCTCTTGAAGATTCTCGTCGCCGAGCATCACGTTCAGGTTGGCGATGAACCGGTCCAGGCGTTCCAGAACGGTGGAGACGTTGGCGATCACGCCGCTCTGCGCGGCGTCGGGCGCCTCCACCTGGCTGATGCCGCGCTGCTCCAGAATGTCCCCGAGATTCTTGGCCACCGGCGTGGCGGCGGCGGCCAGGTCGCCGATCCGCGTGATGGTTTTCTCGATCGCGTCGATCGTTTCCCGGCTGATGAGTTCCGCGATCTTGCTCTTCATCGCCCCCGGGATTTCGGCGTCCTTTCTGGGAATCGGCTGGGCCGATACGTTCGGTGAGGGCACGATGTCGATGTGCCCCATGCCGAACCCAAGGGTGGCCCCATAGATGTGGGCCGTCGCCCCGGTAGGTACGGAAAACTCGTGCTTAATGCCGGCGGTGATTACGACGCCCTGGTCGGGCTGCTCGGCATTGACAAAACCAATCGTTCTGACCCGCCCGATTTCAACGCCGTTAAGGTTGACCGAGCTGCCTTCTCCGACTCCGCTGAGTTCGTGAACGCCCGTAATCCGCAAGGACCACTCGCTCGAAATGATCCAATCGGGCACTTCGCCGAACCAGACCATCAACGAGCCCAGCACCAAACCCGACGTCAGGACGAACGTTCCGACCCAAAAGTTGCGCGCCTTCTCCGTCATTTCGAAGCCGCTCCGTGCAAAGTCTTGAGAACCTCGTCGGGGCAACGCCCCTCCACAAAACAACGGATGCGTGGATCGTCCGTCTTCATGATCGCCTCGAAGGTGCCGTCGAAGATGAACTTGCCGTGGTCGAGCATCAGGATCCGATCAGCGACCTTGCGGACGCTGGCCATGTCGTGCGTCACCACCACGCTGGTCACTTTCAGTTCGCGCTTCAGCTTGATGATCAACTCGTTGATTTCATCGGCGCGCGGCGGGTCGAGGCCTGTCGTCGGTTCATCGTACAGAATAATCTCCGGGTCCAGCGCGATCGCCCGGGCGAGTGCGATTCGCTTTTTTTGCCCGCCGGAAAGCTCGGCAGGCCATCGATCCTGCATACCGCCCAGCCCGACCATGACCAGCTTTTGCTGCACGATTTCAGCCACCTCGTCCCGCGTCTTGCGGGTATGTTCGACCAGGGGAAACGCGATGTTCTGCCCCGCGGTCATGGAGTCAAACAGGGCGTTCAATTGGAAAAGGTACCCGAACCGAGGGCGAATGGCTGCAAGATCCCGTTCCGGCAGATTGTCAATGCGCCGGTCGCGAAAATAGACCTCACCTTGATCCGGCTTCAAGAGCCGGACGATGTGCTTGAGAATCACGCTCTTGCCGACACCCGACTCGCCGATGACCACCGTGGTTTCGCCTTCACGAAGCGTCAGGTCGATGCCGTCCAGCACCACCAGTGCGTCGAAACGCTTGTGTACGCCCACCAAGCGCACCACCGCGCTGCCGTTGGAGGGCTCCGCGCCGCGCTGGAGAGGAACATCCGCCATCCTACTCATCACACCCTCATCAAAAAAGAGCCTTGAATCCGTAGATGCCCCGATACAAACCGGTCAGGAACGTGCCGATAAAGAAGTCCGCCACCAGGATGACAATGAAGCAGGCGACAAACGACTCGGTGCACGCGCGGCCCACACCTTCGGCGCCAGTGCGGCAATGAAAGCCCTTATAACACGAGATCAGGCCGATGGCCCCACCGAACACAAGGCTTTTGACGAACCCGACCATCAGATCCCAGGTTTCGACGGAGTCCGCGATATAATACCAGTAGGGCGAGGACGGGATGCCTTTCAGTTGCACGGCGATGAACCAGCCCGCCACCGAACCGCACAGGTCGGCGAAAATCGTCAGCAGCGGTGTCAGGAGCAGGCAGGCCAGGAAACGCGGCACGACCAAATGGCGGATCGGGTCCGATCCCATGACGCTCAGCGCGCTGATCTGCTCCGTGACGCGCATCGTGCCCAGTTCAGCCGTCAGCGCACCGCCGACGCGCCCGGCGACCATCACACCCGCCAAGACCGGACCCAGCTCCTGCACCAGGCTCAGCGTGACCAGGACGCCCATGCGGTTCTCGAAGCCCGCGGCGTGAAGCTGGTCATAGCTTTGCACCGCCAGCACGAGCCCGACGAATGTTCCGGTGATGGCGATGACCGGCAACGTGCGGTTGCCGACCTCGTAGAACAGGG
>JADFMZ010000048.1 GCA_022563615.1 Planctomycetota bacterium | reverse complement strand
CAATGCCACGTGTAAATGCGACAAAGACTGCGATTGAAGGATCATCGGGCGGGTACGAATTAGCCGCCCTTTTTTTCGATCCATCGTCGACTTCCCGAGCAAGTTCTACAACGGGGCGGAATGGCACTGTTGATTTCGCAGCCGTGTAGGGTGCGTCCCGGACGCACCCTACATAAGCATGTTATTGCGGCGACACGTAACGACGTGCGATACCAGCGTGTTTACCATCGATAAATAGCTTGGCCAGGAGTTGCATGTGAGCGTTGTCACGCGGCGCGTTTGTCGAGCAATGCAGATGCCCATACTTGAGGTCGTTGGGGTCGGGGTCATGTTTGGGTTCTAAGGGCGGGTCTATACATCGCGTGAGTCCATAGAACGAGAGCCACAGGATCGCGGGAATACTCTTACCGAACAGCTCGCTAAAGTACTCATGGTATGCATCAAGACCAGCACCGCTCTGTAACCCTTTGTCACGGAAGGTCAACGACATCCGGACGTCCTTGTCCTTAAATGCTCGCCAATGGATGTGATCACGTTTAATGAGATTATCGAATCCGACTCGGCGTAGGAACTCATCGTTGTCGGCGAAAGGCATCAGCGCGGGTTCAGCCATGCAATCGCTTCCGCAAGTGTCAGCACGTGGTTAATATGGCACTCGCGCGCATCCCGGCGCATTTGCTCGTCAATGGAGACTATGTTGATCGTCCTCTCGTCGTCTCCGAATTCGAAAGAAACCTGTCGCATCGAGGCGCGGGAGTGCGCGACAAGTTCGACCCCATCCTCCTCGTCCCCGAACACGGCGCATCGGGCCTGAGGAATGTTCGCGAGGCTTAGCCCTACGCCTTCGGCAAACCGTTTGCACAGCTTGGCGGATGCAGACGAGCGCACGGGTTCGCTCAGCTCAGCAAGATCGTTGAGTATTTGCGTCAAGAAGAAGGCTTCCCGCTCCGAAAGAAAAATCTCTCCCGATTCGGGATCGGATGTCACCGACGATACAAGAGCGACCACAGCGGGGAACGTCACCGAGACCCAAACAGCTGGGCTTGAGTCCGACAACGTCTCGACTAGACCTCGCGGTTTAGAGCCGGGCATAGAACTGCGACGCGCCGGCGCGATTCCTGCATAGCCCATGATGACATCAAAGCTGTCGTCGCTGTCGAGATCCTGGCGTTCGGCGGCGTTCGGCGTCCTAGTCATCATCTCCATCATTCTGCTCCCTTTCTGCGAAGCTTCCATTCCTCCTGTGCCCGATCAGAGATTAGTTTCAGGAAGAATACCTGAAGCAGGTCGTGGATCTTCTCTAAACCGGACTTCGCACCGATGGATGGAGTCAACCTCAGTCCCGCTGCCGTCGTAAGACGATACCCCTGGGTGACGCGATCGGGGAGCTTAGCGGTCACTTGCTCCAGCGCGAATCGAACGTCGAGGTCTTCGTCCTCGCTCCAAGCGGCTTCCAGCTTTCGCACCTGCTGCGCTTTATGCATTGCTTGCAACTGCGCTTCCTTAGAGAAATAATTCTTCAGAATGGACGCCGGATCCGACGACGGAATGAAGTTGACATAGGACATGTTCACGACGGCGATGCCAGGATAATCGTCTCCGGACGCTTTCTGGAAAGCCTCAACCGCCGTCCACAGAGCATCGCGAAGTACCAAATAACGGGGGTAACCTCGTTCGGGTGAGCCTGGATCCTTGATCCATCGCGCAACAATGACCTGGGGTTGCACGTGCACCGAGATGCCCCCTGTGTGGCCGGTGTAGACGGCACCCGGCAAATACCCGGGTCCGATTTCGACTGATCTGGCGCCTGCTCCCGGAGCGATTTCGAGCTGCTGGGATTCTGTCAACGCCGGAAACGACGGCTTGAGATCCGCGTGGATCGAGTTGACCAGCGAGTAGCTCAGAGCTTTGGGATCATTGAAACTCGCGCGGACCGCTGCCTCGACCAGCGGTAGGTTTTCGAAATCGAGCGTTAATTTCGCTGTCATGCGTCTCGCTCTCCGCGACCTGTTCGTCGCTCCGTTATCAAGTCTATTCTACTTGATCCAGGGTTGACAAGCTTTGTCATTTCGAAAAAAAATTTGGAGTCGCATGGGCCGGGTCCCGGACTCACCCTACGATTGGGCCTGCCGGATCGAGCCGGTTAGGGGTCTGCGGCAACGATTCGGCGTCTACCTGACCGTCTAGCATCATTCTACCCGTGCAGGCGCCTTTTTGCGAGCGTTTATGGAGACTTGATTACCGTCAACGGAATCGACCCGTCTTTTCGCGGTAGCGGGTCGGGGGGGGCGATGGTGACGCGGGTGTTGCGCAGCTCAACTTCCCCTCGTTCGACGCGACGGGCGAAGGCCAGGGTTTCCTCGTAGAGCGCATCGAGCATTTGATCCTCGGCTACGGTGCGCTGTTGCACGCCTTGAACGTAGATGATGCCCTTGCCCTTTCCGGCGAAGATGGCTACGTCGGCGCCTTCCGCCTCGCCCGGGCCGTTGACCACGCAGCCCATGACGGCCACCTTGACCGGCGTTTTGATACCCGAAAGTTTTTGGCGCACCTCGGCGACCAGCTTAATCAGGTCGATCTCGATGCGACCACAGGTCGGGCAGGCGATCAGCTCCGGCTCCACACGGTTGCGCAACCCCAGGCAGCAGAGCAATTCCTTGCCATCATCGACCTCAAAGATCGGGTCGGCTGCGTAGGAGATACGAATCGTATCGCCGATGCCCGACGACAGCAGCGAACCCAAAGCAGCCACGGACCGAATGCGCCCGGTTTCGGGCGGTCCCGCATGAGTGACGCCCAGGTGCAGCGGCAGATCGAACCGCTGGCTGATGGCTCGATAGGCGTCGATGACCATGCCGGCGTCGATGCTCTTGGCGCTGAGCACCACGTCGTGGAAATCGTTTTCGTCGAACACACGCATGTATTCTTCGAGCATTTCGACCATCAGCCGGACCATCTCCGAGCGATAGTCGGCGGCCAGGCTCCGCTGCTGCGTTCCGCGCACGCCCTTGTCCTGTCGCTCGACGACGCTGCCCTCGTTCACGCCGACGCGAATAGGAAGGCCTCGCTCTCGGCATGCCCGGATTACCCGATCGACCTGTTTGCGGTCCTTGATGTTGCCCGGGTTGAGGCGAATCTTGTGAACGCCCGCTTCGACCGCCTCCATCGCCCGCTCGTAGTGGAAGTGGACATCGGCCACGATTGGGACGGGCGACTGTTCGAGGATGGACGGCAGGGCGGCTGTGTCGGCTTTGTCGGGCACGGCCACACGGACGATGTCGCAGCCGGCCTCAGCCAACCGGCGGATTTGCTCGACCGTGGCATCCACGTCATGGGTGTAGGTGCTGGTCATGGACTGGACGACCACCGGGGCGTCGCCGCCAATGGGCACGCCGCCGACGAGAACCTGATGGGTTTTTCTGCGTGGATGCATGAAAGTCTGGTACCTCTCAAAGTGCGATTGAGAACGATCCTTCAGAGCCGCGCCCGTAAGGAAGCGGTCTGTTGCGGCATCATGGATGTCCCTTCAACGGCTCCCTGACAGTCGCGCGTCTGAGCGGATCACCCGCTGCTTCGCACACATTCTCCCGGTTCAACCTCCGGGTATTGTAGGGAATCCCGCCTGAATACGTCAATCCGTGGATTCCTGCTTGACTCCGCGAGGGTCACATGCTTTCCTATCGGTTGATCCGAGCCGGCGCGTCTCGTGTGAATCCTGCCCCCGGCAGCCGGCGAGTGGCCGGTGCGGCGGCTCCGGCCTTACGTCATTACTAGGAGGTGTGTTGATGTTGAGTTGTTTCTCCAAGAGTGGATGCGTTGTTGTCTTGTTGATGATGGTTGTTGTGACCGGTTGCGCTTCGCGGGAGCGGGCGTTGGTCACTTTCAGCTATGTCGTGGAGCCTGAGCGGGGCCTGCCACCGGGCATGAAGACGATCGCGATCCAGCCGGCCAAGGTCGGTGCGGCCACCGACGAGAAGTGGTCGCAAATGTGCGCGACGATCCTGCAATCGCTCATCAACGAATCCCGCAACCGTTTCGGCACGCCCATCACCGTCAGCGACCGTCGCGATACGCAGGTGACCTTCGACGAGGCGGATCTGGCGGCGAGCGGCATGTCCACGCGAGCGGGAGGCAGCGGGGGCAAGCTTCTGGCGGTCGACGGCATCATCCTCAGCAAGATCGACGTCAAGGTCGAAAAACACATCGGCAAGCAGCGGACGTTGGCGGGCCTGAGTCTGGCCGGGTTTGGAGGCCACGGCTGGGGCGGCGGAAGCACTGACATCCGCACGGAGGAGGTCGAGACCGTCACCCGCTCCATGACGGTTCAGACCGACTTTCGACTGATCGACACGGCCGACAACCGCGTGTGGGAACAACATTCTCCCAGGCCTTTCCAATCCACCGACCGGACCAAAGCCAGCCCGATCTTCGGCTCCAGTTCCACTGAGGCTGATTTGACGCCCCAGGATGCGATCATCGCCACGCTCGTCGATAAGGCCGCCCGAGAGTTTGTCAGCCGGTTGATGCCTTGTCGCATCGAGGTGGACGCCGAAGTGGTTTCCAGCGGCAATGCCAACTGCGTTCAGGGGGTCAGGATGCTTCGAGCCGAAGCCTTTCGCGACGCGGTTGCCTTTTTCGAGGCTGCGATGCGAGAGGATTCCAACGATCACCAGGCGGCCTTCGGCGCCGGCATCGCCAGCGAGGCTTCGGGGCAGTACGACGCAGCCCTGTCCTTCTACAAGCGGGCCTGTGCCGGTAGGGCCAGTGCCGATTATCGGGAAGCGCGGGATCGGATGAAGACCTATGGGAGTCGCGTCCGCCAATAGCCGCCGCAAAGGGGCATCCGAGGGCGACTTGCGGCAAACGATGTGGCCCCAACCTTGGGCGGTGTCGTGTGTCTTAAGGAAGGATGTCCGTTCCACCGGTTGAAAACCGGTGCCACAATGGTTGATGGGATAGTCGCTCGGGAATACGAAAGTGCGTGGCAGGTTTGCCGATGGCGTACGGCCCGTACACAGGAGCTCAAAAATGTTGTTTCAGCATCGCATTGGTCTGACAGTTTCTTTGTGCTTACTCGGGGGGAGTTTGCCGGCGCTGGCGCAACAAGCAGCGTCCGACGCCCAGAATAAGCTGTTGGCCCGCCGAGCCGCCGAGGCTGACTGCTATCGAAAGCTGGCGGAGGCGGTCTATGGCGTCCAGGTCAACTCCGAAACCTATGTGCGTGATTTCGTGACCGAAAGCGACGAGATTCGCGCCGCCGTCGACGCGGTTGTCAAAGGCGTTCGCCTCGGCCCGCCGCGATACTACGAAGACGGCGTCTGCGAAATCGACGGCGAAGTGACGGTGGCCAAACTGATCACCAAGCTCAAGGAGATCCATACAAGGCACTATGAGGGCAACCGGGTCACCTCGACCGATTTCGAGAGCATCAAGAAGACCGTCCGAACGGACGTGATCCGCGCCACCGGCTCCGGCGCCCCGCGCCCGGAACTGCCGCCCAATTTGCCGATCGGCATCGAGGATGTCCTCACGCCGCTGCCGTCGAACTACTCGCCGCCGCCCAGCTCGGTGCCCGCCATCTGGAAAACCGTCTCACCCCAGGCGAGATTGATGGCTCAGCGTGCGGCGCAGGTCGATGCCATGCGCAAGCTGCTCGAACGGATCAAGGGCCTGCGGCTCACCTCGGATACACTCGTGCGCGACTTCGTCACCGAATCGGATGAGATTCGCGCGCGGGCCGACGGCATCGTGATCGGCGCCCGGCGCGTCAGCAGCTACCTCCACGATGACGAGTTGATCGTTGAGGTCACGATGGCTGTGCCGGTCGAAAAAATCGTGGAGCGCGTCAAGGAACTCCACAGCACGCATTACCATGGGAACAAGGTTACCACGACGGACATCACCAACATCAAGAGGAGCATCCAGCGCGAGATGATTGAGGCAACCGGGTCGGGCGTTCCACCGGCCAGGTTTCTGGTTCAGGCTCGAAGCGCGGGCGTCGAGATGCCGCAATGGATGGGTGATCGGATCGAAGCCATCGGCGAGGGTACCGATCCAGCCATCGAGACCGCACAGGGCAAGCTCAAGGCCGCACGGGCCGCCCAGCTTGACGCGTTGCGAAAGCTGGCGGAACAAGTGTACGGCCTGGAGATTCGATCGGCCACGACCGTGCGGGACTTCGTTACCGAACACGACGAGATCGCCACGCAGGTCGAAGGCGTGCTTCGCGGCGCTGTGGCTGAGTCAGCCACGTTTGAAGGCCAGATCGCTACCGTTCGCGTGTCGATTCCGGCGGCCGACGTCTGGTCGGTCGTGCACCAACACATTGTCATCATTAACCGCCGCGGATAGGAGCCCATAACCCATGAAGAACTCTCGAACAAAAGCGGGCGTGGCCGGTGTGGCCGCCATCGTAATCCTTGCCGGCGTCTCGGGCTGCGAGACGACGTCGCGCAAGTCGGTACGCGTATACGAATCGACGAACGATTCGCTCCGGCATGATGAACCTCAGCCGGCCAAGGCGCTCGGTTCCGAATTCGAGATGGTTTCGCCTGGTGAAATGGTCTCACCGGGCGAAATGCAGCCGCCGGGTTAATGCTTCAACATGCCTGAATGGTGGAATCATTAGGGCTGCTCCCTTCAGAAAGTGGTCCGTCGTGCCGTGCGAAAGACCGCTTCCTTACGGGCGCGGCTCTGTTCAGTTCAACCTCTCGAATCACGGAAAGGGGTTGACATGGGCTGCGAATTGAGGTAAGCTGTAGGTATGAGTCAGAACAGTCGGCCAATACCATGTTTCCCGGACGCGTTCGTTTGCGAACGTTGGTGGCGTTATGCGCTGGGAGCCGGGGGTCGCTTGTGATCTGACTTTGCGACATATGAGAACCCGAAAAGCTCCTGGCATGGTAGCCGGGGGCTTTTTTCATGCGCGGCGCGGGTCGTGCAACCGAGAGGCGCCAAGCCCGTGCAACGCAAAGGCTCAGATGATGTCGATTGAACTGAACCTGGATAACAAGAGCCGAAAAGACGCAGAGGAAAACGGATGACCGTTCAGGAAGCAGTACGTGACATCGTAGCCGGGAAAAACCTGGGCGAACGCGGTGCGTCCTGCATCGCCTCGGCGATCATGTCGGGCCAGGCCACGGCTGCACAGATTGGCGCCTTGCTCGTCGGCCTGCGGATGAAGGGTGAAACGGTCGAGGAGATTCTGGGGTTTGTGCGGACCCTGCGCGACCGGATGGTTCGCGTCTGCGTTTCGATCGACGGCCTGATCGACACCTGCGGGACCGGCGGCGATGCGGCCATCGTTGACGGGATCACCACCGGCACGTTCAACGTTTCCACGGTGGCGGCGTTCGTCGCCGCCGGCGCGGGATGTCGGGTCGCCAAGCATGGGAACCGGGCGGTTTCGAGCCGTTGCGGCAGTGCGGATGTCCTGCGTGCATTGGAGTTGCCTGTCGAGGCGACGGCGACAGAGTCGGCCCGATGGATCGACGAAATCGGCCTCGGATTCCTCTTCGCGCCGCAGTTCCATCCGTCGCTGAAACACGCGGTAAAACCACGTCATGAACTGGGCCTGCGAACCATTCTGAACATTGTCGGCCCGCTGGCCAACCCCGCCGGCGCGAAGCGACAACTGGTCGGCGTCTTTGACCCAGCCCTGACCGAAACGCTGGCGCGAGTACTGCTGGAACTGGGATCGACTCACTGTATGGTCGTTCATTCGGAGGAGGGGCTCGATGAAATCAGTATCAGCGCCCCGACCCGCGTGACGGAGCTTCGAGACGGACATACGCGCACCTATACGATTCGGCCGGAGGAGTTCGGCCTGACCGTCGCCCGGTTGGAGGACATTCGGGGCGGCGATGCGAAGGTTAATGCCGAGATCGCCCTGCAAGTTCTGCGCGGCGTTCGTGGCCCAAAGCGTGACATCGTTCTGCTCAACGCCGCGGCGGCCATCTACGTCAGCGGCCGGTGCGACTCGCTGAGTAAGGGCATCCCTCTTGCCGAGCAATCCATCGACTCGGGACAGGCGATGGAAAAGCTGCAGGCCCTGCGGAAACGCGCCTCGGAGAAGAGGGAATGAGTTTCCTGTCGGCCATTCTGGATCATAAGCGAGCCGAAGTGCAGAGGTGCAGGGAGAGCGTCCCGATCGAAGCGATGCCGCCGCCGGCCCTGCCCGCGCGGGACTTTGCAGCCGCACTTGGGAAACCAGGTGTTTCCGTGATTGCAGAGATCAAGCGCAAGTCGCCGTCGCGCGGATTCATGGCTGAGCACGCGGATGCCGCCAAGATCGCTTCGAGCTACGATCGTGGGGGTGCAGCCGCGATTTCCGTTTTGACCGATCAGCATTTTTTCGGGGCGGCAAGCGATGACCTCATCACCGCCAAGAGGGCCACCTCTCTGCCGATCTTGCGCAAGGACTTCATCATTGACCCCTACCAGATTCATCAAGCCGTCCATATGGGCGCGGACGCCGTGCTGCTGATCGTTGCCGTGTTGAATGATTCGCGGCTCTCGGAGTTCGTCAGGCTGGCTGGCGAATTGGGTTTGCAAACGCTTGTCGAAGTCCATACTGAACAGGAACTGGAGCAGGCGATCGCCGCCGACGCCCCCATCATCGGGGTGAACAGCCGAGACCTGACCACGTTTGCGATCGACCCGAAGGTCTGCCAAAGACTTCGCCCGTTCATCCCGGCGGACCGCCTGGCTGTGGCTGAAAGTGGAATCCAATCCCAAGAGGATGTCAGCCGCCTGGCTGACGCCGGGTACGACGCCGTTCTCGTCGGCCGGGCGCTCATGGAGGCCACCGATCCCGCCCGACGGTTGGAGCAATTAACCGGACGCGTGTTGACGAAACGGGGAACGCAAGGATGATCTTTGCGCCACTATCGCCGATCGTTCCGGAGCGCCAATCATGACGAGGGTCAAAATCTGCGGTATTACGTCGCTCGAAGACGCGCAGGTTGCCATCGACGCCGGCGCCCACGCGTTGGGGTTTGTATTGGCTGATTCGCCGCGCCGGGTGACACCCGACCTCGCTGGCCGGATCGTTCGGGCGCTGCCCCCGATGGTGACCACAGTCGGCGTATTCGTGGACGCTCCGATCGAGTGGGTCGAGGAGACCCTGGAGGCAACCGGCCTGCACACCGTGCAGCTTCACGGGCGGGAGGAGCCTCAGTACTGTGCATCCGTTTCGCGGCCCGTAATCAAACGAATCAGGATGGATGACCATAGCACGCCCGAAACACTTCAGGCCCAACTCGACCGCTATGATGTGTCTGGATTCCTGCTGGATCCCGGCGCGGGCGACGGCCGGAGGTTCGATTGGCGCCGGTTCGCCGGAATCGGCCTGTCTGGACCCTCTGCGCGGGGATCGAGTGCACGGCGTCTGATGGTCGCCGGCGGGCTGGATTCGGATAACGTGGGTGAGGCGATCAAGCTATTGCGACCCTACGCCGTGGACGTGTGTACCGGCGTGGAGTCGGCGCCGGGACGAAAGGATGCCATTAAGATCCTCGCCTTCTTGCGAGCTGTGGAGCAAGCCGATGCCGTCAACGCTGCCTGACACGCGCGGATACTTCGGATCGTTCGGCGGACGGTTCGTCCCGGAGACACTCATCCACGCGCTGGATGAACTGACGGCAGCCTACGGCGAGATGAAGAATGATGCGGGGTTTAAGGAAGCGCTTAACATTCGTCTTCGTGACTTCGTCGGCCGACCGACGCCGCTCCATTCGGCGCCCGCGCTTACGCGCCATGTCGGAGGCGCCCGCATTTTTCTCAAGCGCGAGGATCTCTGCCATACCGGCGCCCACAAAATCAACAACGCGGTTGGCCAGGTCTTGCTGGCGGCGCGCATGGGCAAGACGAGAATCATCGCCGAAACCGGCGCCGGTCAACACGGGGTGGCCACGGCGGCAGCGGCTGCGCTCGAAGGGATGGAGTGCATCGTTTACATGGGCCGCGAAGACATGGATCGGCAGCGCGCCAATGTGCTGCGCATGGATCTTCTCGGAGCACGAGTCGTTCCCGTAGACCAAGGCAGCCGCACCCTGAAAGACGCTATCAACGAGGCCATCCGCGATTGGGTCACCCACGTCGCCACAACGCACTATGTGATCGGGTCGGTCGTCGGGCCGCACCCCTACCCGATGATGGTGCGCGATTTCCAAAGCGTGATCGGGCGCGAGGCGCGTACCCAAATGCAGGAAAAGGCGGGGCGCCTGCCCGACGTGATTGTGGCCTGTGTGGGCGGCGGCTCGAACGCCATGGGCATCTATCACGCCTTCCTCAACGACGACGTTCGCCTCATCGGCGTCGAGGGCGGCGGGCTCGGGCTCGAAAGCGGCAGCCATGCAGCCACGCTCTGCGCCGGCACGCCCGGCGTCCTGCACGGCGCCATGAGCTATCTTCTACAGGATGGCGACGGTCAGGTGATCGGAACGCACTCCGTTTCCGCCGGTCTGGATTATCCCGGCGTCGGACCCGAACATGCTTTCCTTAAGGACTCGGATCGGGTCCAGTACACCTGTGCGACGGACTCCGAGGCGCTCGACGCACTGCGGCTGCTTTCCCGGGCGGAGGGAATCATTCCCGCTCTCGAAAGCGCGCACGCACTGGCGGAGGCCGCCAAGGTCGCGCGGGAGCTTGGACCCGATGCGATCGTACTGGTCAACCTATCCGGGCGGGGCGACAAAGACCTCGACATTTTGGCTCAGCAGAAATGAAGATCGACGAGACATTCGCACGACTGCGACAGCGCCGTGAAACGGCGTTGATTCCCTACGTGACCGGTGGGTATCCCACCCTGGATGATTCCATGGAGCACCTTGGCGTTATGGCAAGCCACGGAGCCGATCTTCTGGAGGTTGGCGTCCCATTTTCCGATCCGATCGCCGACGGACCGACGATTCAGCACGCCTCGGAGACAGCCATTGGCCAGGGTGTGACACTCGATGGCATCCTGACGGCGCTGGGCCAGGTCAAAATCGAACAGCCGATCGTGTTGATGTCCTATCTCAACCCATTGCTCGCCTACGGACGGAATCGTCTCTTTTCCGCTGTTCAAAAAGCTCGAATCAGTGGGGTGATCGTTCCCGATCTTCCTGTGGAGGAAGCGGACGACTGGCGCTTAGCCGCCCAGGCCGCCGATGTAAGTCTGATTGGTCTGGCGGCGCCAACCAGCACGGACGAGCGCATCCGCGCCATCGCGCGGCAGTGCTCCGGGTTTTTGTATTGCGTCAGCCTGACAGGCACGACCGGGATGCGTGCAGATCTTGCGCCCGAACTCGACGGTTGGCTCGCCAGGATTAAGCGCTACACCGACCTGCCGCTGGCCGTCGGATTCGGCATATCGAAACCTGAGCATATCCGTGCGCTTTACGGCAAGGCTGACGGCGTGATCGTCGGGAGCCGGATCATCGATGCCATACGCCGGGGAGAAGACCTCGCCGGCCTGATCGAAACATTGAAGGAAGCAACAAGGAGTACCACCCATGTTGATCTTGATGCGAACCAACGCAACCGATGAGGAAGTGAACGATGTATGCCGGGCGGTTACGGCTGCCGGCCTTAAGCCCCACCCGATTCCGGGACGACTCAGGACCGCGATCGGCGTAACCGGCAACACCAGCTCCGAAGGGCACGAACGATTTGCGGGCCTCCCCGGCGTAACCGAAGTCATCCCCGTCACCAAGCCCTACAAGCTCACGGGACGCGAGATGAAGCCGGAAGACACCATCGTGCGCGTGGGCGACATCGAGATCGGCGGCGATCGACCGGTGATGATCGCGGGCCCCTGCTCCGTGGAGTCGAAGGAGCAAACGCTCGAGGCCGCTTGCGCGCTGAAGGAATTGGGCGCGGATCTGCTTCGCGGCGGGGCCTACAAACCGCGCACTTCGCCCTATGCCTTTCAGGGACTGGGTCAGCGCGGTCTGGAGATTCTCATCGAGGCGAGAGCCCAAACCGGGCTTCCCGTGGTCTCCGAGGCGTTGAACACGGAGACCTTTGCACTCGTGGAGGACGCGGTCGATGTGATTCAAATCGGCGCCCGCAACATGCACAACTTCGAGCTGTTGAAGCGAGCCGGCGGGTCGCAGCGGCCGGTGCTGTTGAAGCGATCGATGTCCGCCACGCTCGACGAGTTCCTCCTGGCTGCCGAATACATCATGAGCGAGGGGAACCCGAACATCATCCTTTGCGAGCGCGGCATTCGAACGTTCAACACACACAGCCGGTTCACGCTGGACCTCGGGATCATCCCCGTGCTCAAGCAGGCCACCCACCTGCCCGTGATCGTCGATCCCAGTCACGCAGCCGGACGGCGCGATGTGGTCATCGCCCTGTCGCGCGCCGCGATCGCCGCCGGCGCGGACGGACTGATGGTCGAGGTCCATCCCCGACCCGACCAGGCACTGTCAGACGGCGCGCAAGCGTTGACGCTGGATCAGTTCGCACAGTTGGTCGACGAGTTGCGCCTGATTATCCCCGTGATCCGACGCGGCGCAGGTGTTCGCGCATGACGGTCGGACCTGTTTTTCAGTCCCCTCCGGCACTGAGACGAATCGAATGTTCCGCGAAGCCGCTTGACGTTTACGAACGATTGTACGCCGGGCAATCCTACTCCTTTCTCTATGAATCCCTGGGAGATACGCGGACCGGGGCAAGATATTCGTTCACCGGAGGGCGGCCGCGCCTGGTGTTTCAAAGCAAGGGGAAACGGATTCAGTTGCGGGAGGGCAGCGAAACCCGCGACGT
>JADFMZ010000047.1 GCA_022563615.1 Planctomycetota bacterium | reverse complement strand
GATTGACGCGACGGATTCTGGGGGGAATCCGGCCACATTGTGGGATGGCTGGGTGTTGTGGCGCCAGATGTGAACCGGCGGCGGGGCAGTCGGAAGCTCAAGAGGAGGAAGAGCCTTGAACGCTTTACGACTACGACGAGGTCTCATCCTGCCGGTGGTGTTGTTCGTGCTGGTGCTGGTCGGGCTTCTGGGAGCGATGTTCTCTTTTCGAGTCAACGCGGATCTGGCTTCGACCCGGGCGGTGGCGGTGCAGATGCAGACCCGGCTGGCCGCCCAGGCCGGCGTGGAACGGATCAAGCTGTTGCTTCGCACTGATCGGTTCAATCCCGACCGTTGGTATCACAACCCTGAAGAGCTGCATCGCGTGATCGTTTGGGCGCACGATACAGATCCCACGTTGTGGGGAACGCACGAGGAGTTCTCCAGCGATGAGCAGGCCATGGCTTATCGATTCAGCATCGTGGCGGACGATCCGACGGATGATGAAAAGTATATCCGCATCGGCATCACCGATGAGGCGTCGAAGCTGAACCTGAACACCGCCACCGAGGATCAGTTGTTAACGCTCGTAGGCGGCGTGGTGGGGGCGGACGTGGAGATCGACCCGCAGGAGATTGTCGATGCGATCCTGGATTGGCGCGACACCGACAGCGTTCCGCGCGCCGAGGGCGGGGATACGGAGATCGACTACTACCGCACGCTACCCAAACCTTATCGAGTCAAGAACGGCTATTTTGATACGGTTGAGGAGCTGCTCTTAGTTAAAGGTGTAACGGGGCAAATCCTTTACGGAGAGGACTTCGACCGCAACGGGCTGCTGACGGACAACGAGGACGACGGCGGCAAGACGTTTCCCCCGGACAATCAGGACGGGATTCTCAATCGCGGTCTCTACCCCTATCTGACGGTAATTTCCTATGAAAACAACGTCAACAATGAGAACCGGCCCAGAGGCTACCTGTTCGCCAAGGAAGAGGTGCTTCGGCGGGAGCTGGCCTTTGCGTTCGGTGATGATAACCCGGCTGTGATTGACTTCATCGTGGCAGCCACGCGGTCAAGCGGCAAAAATAAATCACAAGCTGGGGCCGGCGGCGCTGGAAAATCTGGTCAACCGCCCGGCGGAAAGGAAGAGGAAAACAATAAGGATACGAAAACCGGCGAGGAAGGTGAGGGATCTGGTGAGGGCGGCGAGGATGAGGAGGCGGATAAGGATGAGACCGGAAACGAATTGGAAGACGATAGCTCCGGGCAGTCCGACGTCGATAAGACCGGTGGAGGCGGAGAGGCTTCCCCACCGATTCGGTCCCCGGCGTCGCTGTTGCTTAATCGATCCTCCGAGGGCAAAGCTCAACCGAGCCCGCTCACGGTGGATGACTTGCCGATCCTGATGGATCGATTCACAACCTTGGACCCCAAGCAAAAGGAAGTGTACGGGCTTATCAATGTTAATACGGCCCCTCGGCAGGTGCTGGACTGTCTTACGGGGCTGTCTGAAGAGCAGGTTAGTCGAATCCTCGAAGTGAGGGGCACACTCAGCGTCGAAGAGAAGGCGACGACGGCCTGGCTTGTGATTTCCGAAGTTTTGGATTTGTCCGCCTATGAACAGATTGAGCCGTTAATTACGGCGCGTGGGCAACAATTTATGGTTGAATCTCTCGGCTATGCAGATCATATTGGTACCGTGACCCGGCTCCAGGTGATTGTGGACATGGTCGGACCCATTGCCCAAACGCTATACTATCGAGACCTGACGAAACTGGGTGGTCATTACCCGATTCGCGAGGAACAACTGGAGGCTGTTCGTGTCCGGTAGAGGCGGGATCAAACAGTTGTTGGCCATTGATTGGGACAGCCGCAACTTGCGCGTCGTGCATGCGTTACTGGGCAAGCGCGAGGTCAAGATTGATCGGCTGCTGTCTGTGGCTATTCCCTCCGGCGTGGACCCGTCCGATCCCGCGCAGATGGGGCTACACATCCGGCGCGTGCTCGACCAGGAATCGATCTACACGAAACACGCCGTGGTCGATATTCCGCGCGATCAAGCCATTCTCAAGACGCTCCAGTTGCCGGTTCAAGATAAGGACGCCCTTCCGAGCATGGTGGAGATCCAGGTGGCCAAGGAGTTGCCGTTCCCCGTCGATCAAGCGGTGATCGATTACGCCGTAGCAGGCGTCGGGTCGGAAGAATCAACGGATTCGGCGAAGTCAACGGAGTCAACAGTTGCCGACGTGCTTGTGGCTGTGGTGCGACAGGAAGTGCTTTCGCAATACGCATCTACCTTCCAGGCTGCAGGGCTCAAGCTCGATCGGATCGGGCTGCGGCCCTTCGCCAATCGGGTCGCCTTGTGCAAGCTGCTAGAGTTCTCCATGCCCGAGCGCGTGTTGTTTATCGACGTGGGTCCGTCGTTGACCGAGATTGACGTGCTGCACAACTCCACCCTGGTTTTTTCGCGGGCAGCCTCGGTCAGTATCGACCGTCACACGACGCAGGCGCCACGCTTGTCCATCGTGCCGGAGCCACGAGGCGGCGACGCGCCGGACACGCCGGCTGATGCCGTGGTTTTCCCGGGCGCCGTGGCGCCGACACCGCAGGTTGAGGAAAAGGCGACCACCGGTCTGGGCGTTTCCGGCGCGGTCAACGCACTGGTGCTGGAGGTGACTCGTTCGATCGAAGCGTATCGCGCCTCGGACTCGGGCGCGGCGATTGATTTAATTGTGCTCGGTGGAGATGAGGGCATCGAGGAGGAGTTGGCTGAGGCGTTGCAAAAACGTTTGGGGGTTAACACGGAGCTGTACAACCCGGCTGGCTCTTTCGGTTGGGAACCGGACGAAGGAGCTGCGGCATGCGCGTTTGCGGCGACGTTAGGTTTGGCGCTGGGTCAAACCGGAGAGGGCGCGCTGCACCTGGATTTCCTCCATCCCAAGAGGGGGGTTTCGACGGCCCAGCGCCGCTTGCGCAAAGCGCCGGTCGCGGCTGCCGTCGTGTTGCTCTTCGCGACTGCCACGGCTGTTGGTTTGACGCAATGGACGAAGGTGGATCGGCAGACGCTGGCCCGGATCGACGCCCGGATCGAGGAGCTCGAAGCCAAACGAAACCAGTACCGCAAGTTCCTGGCGATCATGGAAGACGTCCGCGATTTCGACGCCGGGCAGCACGATTGGATCGACGTACTGTACGACGTGTTTTCAATGCTCCCTCCGCATGAAGAATTCGTAGTCAACAAGCTGGAGATCCGCCGCGAGAAGGACCGGATCATCTTGAACACCCAAGCCAAGGATCGCGACGCACCCGTGCAACTGATCCGCACCCTCGAGGCTTTTCGTCGTGAGGGAAAGGAGAAGCCGCGCTTCAAGGTCAGTATGGGGCCGCAGAAGGAAAAAAGGGCGGAGCGCTATCCATTCGTTCAGGACTTGAGAATTCAGGTCTTGAAGGATGAGCCGCGCAAGAAAAAACGAGCAAAGAACTGAGGTTTTACCCGGGCTTGTCCGCCGGATGAACGGCGCGCGGCGCGAGTTGGATTGATATAGTCACCTTCAACATGGACCGACGTACTAAAATTCTGGCGATCGCGTTTGGGGCGGTCACGGCGTACCTGGCGCTGGCCAAGGTGGTTTACCCGAACTGGCTTGAGCCGTTGCTTTCGCTGGATGAGCGCGTGGCGGAGCGCCGGGAGGTGCTCGATCGCCTGGAGTCGCTTGACCACCAGGTCATGCAGGCGCGACCGGAGTATCGAGACTATGTGGTTCGCATCGGATCGTTTGATGCGCAAAGCGTTGTTACGGACGTGCGTGACCGGCTCAACGGTCTGATCCAAAAACATGCTCTTCAAAACGCCGGCGTTTCACCGGGTACGCCACGCTCCAACCGCAAGACCGGCGTTGAAACGATCGTAATCACCGTAACCGCTGTCGGGCTCCTGGAGTCCGCGGTCGGATTTCTGAGGGACGTGGCGGAGTTGCCTCATTTGATGCGGGTCGGCAACGTAGCCATGTACCCGTCCAAGTCGTCCAAGTCATCGAATCGAAAGCGGGGTCAGGAGTTTACGCATCTGCGCGTGCCCATCGAGTTGCTGGTCCTGCCGCAGCAGAAAGTGGTCGGGCGGATTGAGCTGGAGGGGTTAACCCGGCCGGAGTCTTGGGTTCGTCATGAGGGGCGGGATTACTCGATGATCTGGTCGGGTACGCCGTTCACGCAATACATTCCGCCCAAACCGATCAAGGTGAATGTCGGCCGCGACGTTACGGTTAAGGTTGGGCGCAGCGCGAAGCTTCGCGCGTCGGTCAAGGGGGGCGACAAACAGTACACCTATGAGTGGAGCCCGCAGGAGGGACTGAAGAACATAAAGGGCCCCAATGTGGAGGTGGACACCACTACTCCCTTTACGCGATCGTACACCTTGACGGTTACGGACGGCATGGGCATGAGCGCCAGTGACGCGGTGCAGGTGACTGTGAACGAACGACGGAAGAAAAAAACCACTGCCAGGCCCGACAAGAAGCCCCCAAAACCCCGCGATCCGCGCTGGAAGGACCGCCGGCAGATGAAGGTCGTTATGGCCTTGGGTTGGACCGGCCCCAACGAGCAGATCAACGAGCTGATGGTGTATCACAAGAAATCCAAGGAGACCTCTTATTACGCCGTTGGCGACGAGTTTGACGGCGGCGAACTGGTTTTCGTGCATCAAACCGGTGGTCTTGTGCATAGAACAGATGGGCAATACGCCATTTACCCGATCGGAGATACGCTGGATCGGGACGTGACGATCGAGAGGGCGGATGCGTATCCCGAATTGCGGGAGGCGGTTGAGCGTCATCGCCGGATGCTGAAAGATGCGGCTTCGGAGGCCCAACCCGACGCGAAGGCCGGCAAGACCCAGGAACCGATCGCCCCTGTTGAAAAGGGCAAGGGTAAGCCGCCCCTCGGACGTTCGTGACTTAGGCGCTCCAGGAAATGGTATTGCGAAAGGTCGAGGCGTCCGAAAGGTTCGCGCGGGCTAAAGCCCGCGGCTCAGTGTTGCTAAAGTAACTTAGACGACCACCCGGGAGGCATCTCCCGCGTGAGGAGAAACTCGTATGAATCCAGACTTCGGTTCAACTCGGCGGATGTGGCTACGGGCGGGCAGACTATTGCTCTTTGTGGCTGCTTTGAGTGTTTCTCTGATGGCGCCTCACGCTTGGGGGCAGGAGAAGGAAACATCCTCCGAGCCGGCCGCCAAAAAGGACGGCAAGAAGAAGCCGTCGTCTGGCAAGAGGGGGCTGCGAAGAAACCGGGGTGGCAAGAGCGGTCCAAACGCCCGGCAGGCTGGAAAAAACAAAGGTAAGAAAGCGAAAGAGCTGGACAAAGAGAATGAGCCTCCGGAGGGGGAGGGCGAAGAAAACGCGCCGGAGATCGATCCCGAGTTGAAAAAGAGGATTGACGAGCTGTTTGGACAGAAGGCCCAGGAGGGTCTTAGCGGGTCCAACCGGGCGGCCGCACAACAGGCTCTAGAGCAGATGCAGTCTCGTCTGCGGAAAGACTCGAAGGATGCACCGAAACGAGCGGGGGGTCGCCCCAGGAAGGCTAAGCAGCCGGCAGCGCCGGTCCTACCTCGCAAGAAGTCGGAGCCGCCCGTTCGGCCCGGCGCGTCGACCTCTTTGAACATCCCACCGATCGCCAACAAGGATCTTCCTCCTGAAGAACGCATGTATACGTTCAGCATCAAAGGCGGCACGTACCGACAACTGGTTGAAGGATTTGCCCGGCAGACGGGATTGGGCGTTATCGGGGAAGCGCCACGCGATGGAAAGGTAACCTTCGTTACGACGGAGGAATTGACCTTCCTGGAGGCGATGAACCGCGTGCGCATGCTTTTGTTTTCGTATAAGCCGACCGATCCCTATTGGATGGACTACTACGGAACGCATCTCGGCGTCAGCCGAGTGACCGACATCTATCGAAAGCTGCGACCGGAACAGATGTTTCGAAGCATTGAGGAGCTTCGCAAGAGCAACCTTCCGCCGGAGGAACTCGCGCTGGTCATCTACCGGCCCAAGAGCGGATCGGTAGCGGACCTCAAACAGGTGCGTGATTTTCTACCCGATTACGTGCGCGTGGCGCCGCTCGATGATGCCAACGGTGTGACACTCTTTGCGCTGGTCAAGGACATCGAGAAGTACCTCTGGCTGATCGACTTTTTCGCCGGGGACGGAAGCAAGGATCCGCGAACGCTCGATCGGATCGTAGTCAAATACATCCTTCCGAGCGAGGCGATCGAAAAGCTGCGACAGCTCATGGATCTGGGCGGTGGCGCCCGCCCGAGGACGACGCAACGTCGCGGCCGGGACTCCAGCCCCTTGGATGTCATCCCCGAACCCGAGTTGACGATCATTCCGGAGGACGCCCACGGTTATATCCTGATTCGGGCCATGCAGGATAAGATTGACGAGATCAAGCACCTGCTTCCGTATGTGGATGTCGAGACGCCGCACGCCGACGCCAACCCTGTGGTGATTCCCCTAAAGCATCTTACCCCGGCGGACATGGTCGCGACGTTGCAGCAGATTCTGTCCGCGAGCGAGTCACCCGGCATGGCTGGAACCCCCAAGCGGCCCTCGCGGACCACACGAAAGTCTTCCGGCAAGATGTCGCCCGTCGGCATCAACGGTGCGACGCTCCTGGCGCATCCGGCCGGCCAAGCGATCATCGTCCTATCGGCGGATGAAGAGGAACTCGGTCGTATTCGCGGTCTCGTCGAGCTTCTCGACGTCGAGAGAAAAATCGGACCGATTCGTATCGAGCTGCAATTCGCCAGCGCCGCCGAAGTGACAACAGCCGTTTTTGCGGTGCTGGGAGGCGGCGCCGGAGGCAAAGGCAAATCCTCTCCCAAGGCGTTCGTGCTGGCAGCGGACCCGAGCGATGTCGCCATGTGGTATACCGGCAGCGAAGAGCACCTCGAACGAGTAAGGGAGATGGTGGTGCTGCTCGATGTCCAGCAGGAGGGCGTGCACCTGCACATTGTCGAACTCGAACACCAAAAACCTTCTTTTGTCGCCAATGTCTTGAAGGAGTATGAAGGAAGTTCTCCCCGCGCCGCGCCGACGACGGGCAAGGGTCGCAAACGGGGAGCGGGGGCCAAGAAAGCGATCAGTGTTTCCAGGTTTACGGCCAACGACGCTCAGCAACGCCTGTTTGTTTTGTGTACGCAGCGGGATTGGGAACGATACGAACCGCTGATTCAGCAATTGGAAGGGGCGACCGGAGACCAGGGTCCGTTTGTGCGGATCAATCTTGAGCACGTCGCTCCGGAAACGGCCATCGACCGACTCGGCGTGATGCTCGGAGGGGGAGGGCCGGCTGGTCAGGTTAACTACGCGGCGGTTGACGGCGCGATCCTGGTTATCGGCGCCGGCGAATCGCAATTGAAACGGATTCGCGCCTTCCTGCCGGAAGTCGACCGACCTTCGCAGGTCATTCAGCGCACGTTCGAGATCAAATACGCCAGTCCCTCAGAGATCAAGACGGCTATTGAAACGCTGGTCGGACAGGCGCAAACAACCCGGCGGCGTGCGCCCAGGGCCGGCAAGGCAGGGGCCACTGGGGCGGCAGCAGCGTCGAGCGTATCGGGCAACCTGACCATCATTCCGATGGGAAGCCGCCTGATTGTCAAGACGACGCCCGAGCAGATGGAGGAAGTAGCCCGTCTGATTGCCGAGTTCGATGTCGAAGACGTATCCAGTGAGATTCGGGTTTACGACGCCTTTCCCGCCGGGGCGGATATTACGGCGATCGCCGACACGTTGTCTTCCTTGATGTCCGCCGGCGGGACCAGCGGTAAGCGTCCACGACGCACAAAAGGCGTGGAATCAACGGGGCGTGCACCACGGTTCCTTCCTCAGCCGGCCTCGGGTCGCATGGTGGTGATCGCCGATCCCTCGTCGTTTGGGGAGATCGAAAAACTCCTCGATGTGCTGCGGTTCGAGGTCAACGTGGATCCGATCCAGGCTGTGCTTATCGAGGTGCTCCACGCCGATCCGACTGACCTGGTCGAGCTGGTCCAACCTCTGCTGGATATGAAGATCAGGCGGTTGGTCGAAGCCGGAGAGTTGGAAGACCCGAGCGATGGCGCATCCGCCGCGGCCAAAGCGGGCAAGCGCAAGCGAGGACGCAAGAGTGGAAACAGCGAGCGGTATCACATGGCTCCGAACCTGCATAACACCGCGATCATCGTGGCGGCGTCGCAGAAGATTGTAGACGAAGCGGCGGCCTTGATCGCCCAATTCGATCAGAGCGCGCCGGATGAGGTCATCGTCCTCGAGATCGTTGAGCTCAACCATTCCGATGCCGGCGACATGATCAAGGCGCTAACCGCGCTGATCCACCCGGCGCAACAAAAAGGGCGGCCCAAAGGCAGGAAGGGTGCGGCTGCGCCGACAACGTCCCGTTCAGGCCTGACCGTCTTCGAGGCGCCGGGCGGCGGCGCCGTCGGACTCCAGGGGAAAAGGAACGAAGTGGACGAGGCGATCGAATGGATCCACTCGCTCGACGCCATCGCCACTCGGGGTCGGGCGATCAAGGTCTATCCGATCCGGCACGCAGACATTATCCGCCTGGCGGAGCTGATTATCCACGTGATTGAGCCGCCGCCCACGGCGGGGCCGCGGCGTTCGGCGCCGAGACCGCGCCCCAAGGGCAAGGACGAGGATGACGGGTTCGCCGTCGTCAAGACCTGGACCGCGCAGGGCATTTATCTCCAGGCGGATCGAATCGCCAACACGCTGCTGGTCGCCACCAGCGAAACCCGCATGGCTGAGGTGGACGCGATCGTCGAACAGTTCGAGACCGACGACGAAGAGGGGTTGAATATTGACACTCCCGTATTGCCCAAGCGGATTTACGAACTGCAATACGCAGACGCCTTCGATGCGTCCTGGAACCTGGAAACGATTCTCGGGCAAGTATGGGAACCTGCGGATGAGCTGCCGAAGGTGGAAGCGGGGATGTTCGGCAACACCCTGATTATTCGTTACCCCTACAAAGATCGGTTCCCCGAGATCGAGGAATTGATCCGCAAATATGTGGACGTGATCCCGCCGGAACAGAAGAGGGTCGTGCAGAAATCGTTCACTCCGCCGCGGGGGATGAGCGCCGACCAGGCGGCGGCGTGGATCCTGATGAACCATCCCGAGTACGCGATTGAAATCTTCGACATCTCCGTACAACGAGACACGAACTTCGGCGTGGAGCAGGTTGTGCCGCCCAAGAACGATCGGGCGCATCCCTGCGTGCTTCCGGGTTCGTTCCTGCGCCTGGCGGAGTCGCTGGCGGCTGGTGTGGTGGGGCAACAGGAATCCGAGCAAGAGCGGTCGCAACCGGATGATGTTCCGCCGGATGACGCGGAGTCGATGGAGAACGACACGGCTGCTGCGGAGAGCGGTGATTCCGTGGTGCGCGACCCGGTGCAGGTTGAAGATCTGATCAGCACGGCCGGTCGGACGCTGCTGGGCGAAAAGAGCGCGAAGAAGAAGCCGTCCCAGGAGGAGCCGGTCAAGCATTCGGGCGGCAAGATCGGGCTCACCGGGGAAAAGCTCAAAGTCTACTACGACGCCGACAAGGGCGTGTTGGTGGTCGAGGGTCCGGCTGGGGTTGTGGACGAGGTGGACGAATGGATGGAGGAATTGAAGGAGGGAATCAAGGATTTCCCCGTCCCGCCGGACATCCGCATTTACCGCGTTCGCTATATCAATGTTTTCTCCGCTCAGGATATCCTCGAGGAGATGTTCAACGCCACGCGCCAACAGCGCCAGCAAGTCCAGCAGCAGCAACGGGCAGCCCAACAACAGCAGCGCGCGCAGCAGTTGCGCCAACAACGACAGCAACAACAACAGGCTCGTGGGGCGGCAGGTCAACAACAGGGTCAGCAAGGGCGCCCGGGTCAACCAGGGCGTCCGCAACAGCAGCAGCAGGCTCAAATTGCCCAACTGCCTCCCACCCAGGTTCGCGTCTATCCCAATCCGCGCGACCGAACGCTGATCCTTCGAGCCGAGACGAGCCAGTATCCTGCCATCCTTGAACTGCTTGCGACGATCGACCAACCCGAGCCTCTTGATAGTGAACTGAAGATCTTCAAGCTCGAAAAGCTCAACGCGGCGGACGTGGAACAGTTGCTCAAGGATATGCTCGACCTGGAGGCCAAGCCCCGGGCGCGGGCGGGTGGTCGGGGCAATGCCCAGGCGTCCGGCGCCGCCACCGGCCCCGGCGCTCGACTGCCCCGCACGGTGATGCAGGACGTGGTGACCGGCACCGGACAGCTCGGGGTTGATCCTGAGGATATCAAGCTGTCGAGCAATGAGGCGGCCAACACGATCATTGTCATGGCCCCCAGGGCGGCGATCGAGTTGATCGGCGAACTGATTGCGGATCTGGAAAGCGCGGACATCCCCGTGCGCATCACAAAGCATTTTGAACTGAAGCATGGCCAGGCCGGCGAAGTGGCGGATTACCTTGCCGGGCAGTTTGCGGATTCACGGCCGCGCGGCCAGACCAAGCGCGATGGTAAGAAGGGGGGGACATCGCCCTCCGGAGATCTGAATACGCCCAGCTTTGTTCCCTATCCACGACTTAACTATCTGACCGTGCTGGCCACGGCTGAGCAAATGGAAGATATCGGCGCGTTGATCCAACGGATCGATGTCAGCGGTGGCGACGATCAATGGGAATACGTCACCCTGAAACACGCGGACGCCAAGACCGTCGCGGAAACTCTGGCCAGCATGTTTGCGGCGGGCGCCGCGCCGCGCGGCAAAGGGAAAAGCCAAGGAAGCGGTACGGGGATCGGGCCCAAGTTCATCGGCGATGAAGGCGGGCGGATTCTGTTGTTCTCAGCCCCGCAGCACTTGCAGGAAACGATTGCCGAAACCATCGAGAAACTTGAAGGCGACGCCGCCGAACAGATGACCCTTCGTTTCATTAAGGTGGAGCACGCCAAACCCAGCAAACTGGCTGAGGCGATCCAGGCCGCCTACGCGCAGGACCGCGGACGTAGCGGCGGGCGGCGCGGGCAATTCAACGTTACCGCAGACGACGGCTCGAAGCGCCTGCTTGTCATGGCGGACGAAACGCTGTTTGCCGAAATCGAATCGCTGGTGGCCACCCTCGATCAGCCGGGCGATATCGGTTTCGAGTTTCGCATTTACCCGTTGCAATACGCAGACGCGCGTCAGGTTCATACGGTGATGACCAAGCTGATGACCGCGTATATGCAACGAGTCGGCGGAAAGGGCGTTGAACCGTTCAGCATCGAAGTGGACGAGCGGGCCAATGCCCTGGTCGCGCTGGGCGGCCCGGCGGTCTTCGGCTTCATTGAGGAAAACCTGCGCAAGGTGGACACCCCCGCCAACGCCGCCAGCCGGCCTGGGTTTCTGATGGTCACCCTCAAGAGCGCCAACGCGCAAGAGGTCGCGCAAAACATCAATCGATTGTGGGCTCAGCAAAGAGGCGTCCAAACCGACGAGGCGCCGCCGCGAGCGGAGGCCAACCCTTCGCTCAACACGCTGTTGGTTCGCGGCACGCAGGCCCAGCTCGATGAGATCAAGAAAGAGTTCATCGACCCTCTGGAAGAGCGGGCGCCGGGATCGCTCCAGACGGAGACGATTACCCTGGAATACGCCGACGCGGTGGGTGTAGCTGAGTCCATCAACCGCATCTTTGAGGACAAGAAGCGCGCGTTCCAGGCCTTGGGGAAAAGCGGAGCGACCCGATCGCCGCTGGCGTACACCGTGGTGGCCACCGCGGACCCGATTACGAAACAGATCATCGTGCAAGCCGGCGCGGAGAACATGGTCCTGGTCAAGGCGCGGATTGCGGAGCTTGATCGGGAGGGCGTAGCCAGCGGGATGACGACGATCCGAATCTATCCGGTGAAGCACGCTGACGTCGACGCCGTAGCCACCATCATCAAGCAGTGGGCGAGTTCCCGCGAAAAGGCTGTCGGACGGGGCCGTACTATCAGTCCCAGTGACGTAGTCAATGCATCGGCGGAAAGACTGAGTCAGTCCGTGGTGGTGACGGCGAGCGAATCCAATCACCTGATTATCAAGGGCTTGATCGACGGACTCGATGACGAGAACCTTGGAGGCCGGAATCGACGTACGCGGGAGGTATTGCCCCTGCAACATGCGAATGCATCCGATCTGGCCAACTCGTTGATGCAGTTGTTTCGTGAGTCGGCGGGCCGGCGCAGCGGCGATCCAGGGCCTATGTTCGTGTTCGACGCCGCCTCCAACTCGATAGTGGCTAACGTCAACGAGGGCGAGCTTAAGGAGGTTCGGGATCTACTGGCTGAGCTCGATACGGAGGACGCGCGGCAGTACGAGATTCACGTCCTGAACCTGAACAACGCCGATGCCACGGCTGTTACGCGTACGTTGAGTGATATTTTCGTAAAGTCCGTACAGCAGCAGAGAGGTGGGGCGGGTCATCGGGTCTCGATCTCAGCCGTGCAGGGCTCTCGGGCGATCCTGGTCAAATGCCGCCCCGATGCTTTCAGTGAAATCGAGGCGGTAGTGGCTGAGCTGGATCGAGAGGAAGCTCTGGCCGGGGATGAGATGCGCGTGGTATCCCTTCAATACGGCGATGCCAGCGAGATGCACAAGGCGCTTCAGGAAACCTTTCGCAAGCCGGGCGGGCGCGGCAAGGAGATGATCGGCAACATTCGCATCAGCCTGCTGGCTCAAAGCAACGCCCTGGTCGTCAGCGGCGGAAAGAAAGAGGTCGAACGAATCGAGGCCACGATCAAGTTCCT
>JADFMZ010000379.1 GCA_022563615.1 Planctomycetota bacterium | reverse complement strand
ACAGCGCAATATCCATGGCCCCGATGGCCCGCGGGGTGGTATGGCGGCTGCGGGTGCAGAGCGCATGATAGAGCCGCTCGCGCTCCAGGGGGTCCTGCCCCATCACCACGGGCTTGAGATGGCGCACCAGGGAGGTGGCGTCCAGTTCCGCGCCGCGGGAGGCGGAGCCGAGAAAGGCATGGCCTTCCACCCCCTCGTCCGTGGAAATGGTGAGCAGGCCCAGCTCGCTCTTGCCGGAGAATTTTCCGGTGTGCTGGCCATAGCTGGTGGCGGGAATATCGTCCCAGGCGAACAGGGTGAGGCTGACGTCGGTGATCTTCATGGGGAATGCTCCTGAGGGGTTCTGGTCGTGGACCGTTATTGAGGGGGAGTCTCTGGGATATGCCATGAATGGCCCGCCAAATGCCAGCCCCCGTGAGTGGCGCGGCTCTGTTCTGCCACTGCCGGTGTTTTTTCCACTGCCTGTGTTCTTCCACTGCCCATGGTTTGACACCGCCGGGGCGGGGACTTCATAATCGCATCGGCCCGGCCATATGGAAACTCCCTCCACGGGAAGCGCCGCACTGAAAATAAAGCTGAGAAAAAAAACACATCGATCATGGCAAAGCGGGCGGGCCTGTGCTTCTGGCACGATCCGCATACGCACAAAAACGGGCGGGACATGAAAAAGCGGCTGGAGGCCTGGGCCGGCGCCGCGTTGCCCTTTGAATGGGCCTGGGAGGTGGCGTCGGAAACCGTTCAGATCGAGGGTAACTTCGCCGAGAGCGAACGGTTTCATCCGGCGCCTGGCGCCGATGCGGAAGCGCAAGAGGGTTGCCCATCAGGTCTGGCTCAGATGTTCGGCGACGTTTGGGAGTGGACGTGCAGTCCCTACATGGCCTATCCCGGCTATCGGCCTGTGCCTGGCCCCCTGGGCGAATACAACGCCAAGTTCATGTGCAATCAAATGGTTCTGCGCGGCGGCTCCTGCGCCACGCCGCGCTCGCATGTTCGCCGCACCTACCGTAACTTCTTTCCGCCCGCGGCGCGCTGGCAATTCACCGGCATTCGTCTTGCTCAATAGACGGCGACTGCTTTTCTGTTGGAAGATGTTCGCGCCGGCTCTCGGTCGTGGACCGGGTGGGTCATCTGGCCGGCGGCAAACGCAGCCCCTTGGGGACAAGCTTTCTTTCAGCCAGATCAAACAAACCCTGGACAGCCAGCGCCAGCAGCGCCGACGGGATCGCGCCCTGTAGGATCAGACCCGTATCGTCCAGGCGAACGCCGGCCAGGATGGGTTGACCGTAGCCGCCGGCGCCGATCAACGCCCCCAGCGTGGCAAAACCGACATTCATCACCGCTGCGATTTTGATGCCGCCCAGGATGCTGCGGGAGGCTAAGGGAAGCTCGATCCGACGAAGACGCGCGCCCGGCGGAAGTCCCAACGCGGCGGCGGACTCGCGGATTGGGGCGGCAATGTCGTGTAAGCCCGTATAGGTGTTCCGAACGATCGGCAGCAGACTATATAGAAACAGTGCGACAATGGCCGGCGAATCGCCCAGCGTGCTCACCCCCAACGGTCGCAGCGGTTTGAGCAAGGTCATCAACAGAACCAACAGCGCCAGCGCCGGGATGGTTTGGATGGCGCCGACCGTGCCGAGAATCGGCTGCGCGGCGCGCGGGCGCTTGGCCGCCCAAATGCCCAGTGGAACCGCCACCAGGATGGCCGGCAGCATCGACTTCACCAGAAGACCCAAGTGTTCCCTCGTCGTCCGCCAAACCGAACGGATGAGACTGGGGCGTTGTACGCGGCTCACCAATCCGAACGTGTCCGCAAGAAAATCGGCGGCTACTTGGTCCGCGCGAACTTTGTCGATCTTCGCCCGCTTGTTCATCTGGATCATTTGCTCCTTGGAGATCATTTGATCCAAACTCTCCAGCCGCTTCACAACGCGCGGGGCGCGCTCTTGAAGGTCGGCGCGGTAAAGCAAGACAGCCTCGTAGCTGGGAAAGTGCGCCAGGTCGTCCTCCAGCGTCGCCAGATCGTAGTATTCGATTTCCGCGTCCGTGGAGTAGAGGTCAGTCACGTCGATCGCGCCGCTGACCAGCCCTCGATACGCAATATCATGATTCATCCCACGAACGTGCGTGTGCGGCAGCGCGTAGTGGTCGCGCAAACCGGGCCACCCGTCCGCTCGGGCCATGAACTCGTTGCTGAATCCGAACTGGAGCTCCGGGTGGCGCAGCAGATCCGAAATCCTGCCCACGCCCAGCTCGGCGGCGCGCGGTCGGGTCATGCCCAGGATGTAATGGTTGCTGAAACCCAGGGGGCCGATCATCAGAATGTTGTGTCCAGCCAGCGTTTCTCGGATGCCCGCTATTCCCTCGATGCGTTGACCCGCAAAGATTTCCTCCACGATCGTGCCGGTGTACTCGGGGTAGACATCCAGCTCGCCGTCGATGAGGGCTTGCCAAAGGATTTGCGTGCCGCCGACCTCGCCCTTGTGAACGACCCGCGCCCCCGCGTCCCGGCTGAGCCGGCTAACGAGTTCACCAAGAATGACCGATTCGGTAAACGATTTGGAGCCGACCCGCATGGATGGATTCGCGTCGGCCCGACCCGCGAGCATCCACGCACCGATCAAAGTGGAGAGGATTACAGCCGTCTTCATGACGTCTCTCGTGGCGCCGTCGGCCGTGCGTGCTGGGCGTTGAGGAACCGCGTGACGAATTCGTTGGCCGGCGCATTGGAAAGTTGCGAAAGGTTTCCCCGTTGGACGACCCGCCCTTCGTTCATCAGGGCGATGGTGTCCGCGAAGAAGTCGGCTTCTTGGAGATCGTGCGTGACCAGCACCACGGTTTTCGCAAGCAACTTGAAAACGCGGGCGAGGTCGTCTTGAAGATCGGCGCGAATCATCGGATCCAGCGCACCCAGCGGCTCATCGAGCAGCAAGACGCCTGGATCCAGCATCAAAGCGCGCATCAAACTGACCCGTTGGCGCTGCCCGCCGGAAAGCTGAACCGGGTATCGATCGAGTCCGTCGCGTGGAAACTGAGTCAGGTCAGCCAGCTCGTCGAGCCGGGCTTCGGTGCGCTTCGCGCTCCATCCGAGATGACGCGCCATCAAGGTAACGTTGTGTCGCGCGGTGAGGTGAGGGAATAGGCCGCCATCCTGAATGACGTACCCCATGCGACGCCGGAGATCGAGAGCGGTTTCCGGCGTCATCGGTGTTCCGTCGATGCGCACGGAGCCGGTGTCCGGCTGGATCAACCCGATCATCAATCGCAACAGCGTGGACTTCCCGCATCCGCTGGGCCCGATCAGAACCGTCGTTCGGCCAACCGGTACTGTCAGGTCCGTGGGATGCAGCGCAGTCGCTTGCCCGTACTTCTTTGAGACGCCGCTCAGTTCCAACATAGAGGTCACGACGATCCCGAGCGAGACAATTCGATTCAACCAGCCGCAGACTTACGATCAACGGGCAACGACCGTGATGGGCGCGGGTCATGCGTGGAGGCTTGCTGTGGTAGCACCCATCGGACCCGAGGAGTGTATCGTGGGGCTGGTGAGTCAGATAGTCGTATGACTTGTGAAACGCAGTACCAGTTCAGCGTCGTGCATCGATGTGTGGGTGTGCCACTGCTCTTGAGCAGTGCACCA
>JADFMZ010000378.1 GCA_022563615.1 Planctomycetota bacterium | reverse complement strand
CCAAGACCGTTTCTTCTGGGAGATTTTCCCGAAATGGTGAAACACATCAAATGAGAATGCTGTAATGGTGGCGCGGCTGCATAGTGCGACGTTTTCCGGCATCGAGGCGGTTCAGGTCGAGGTCGAGGTGGACGTTTCGCACAAAGGGTTCGCCAGCACAACCATCGTAGGCCTGCCCGACGCGGCTGTGAAGGAAAGCATCGAACGCGTCCGCAGCGCGATGCAAAACTCCGGCTATGGGTTCCCTCGCTACAAGACGGTCATCAACCTGGCGCCGGCTGATCTGAAAAAGGAAGGTCCAGCCTTCGATCTTCCGATCGCATTGGGGATTTTGTTCGCCAACGGCGACGTGGTGGCTGACTGTGCGGACCGGAATCTGGTAACCGGCGAGCTGGCGCTGGACGGCCGGGTGCGTTCGGCCAAGGGCGTGCTCTCGGCGGCGCTGCTGGCGAAACAACATGGGTTTCGCGGAATCATCGTACCAGAGGCCAATGCGCGGGAGGCTGCGGTGGTGGACGGTCTGGATGTCATCCCCGTGACCTCTCTAACGCAGGCCGCCGGTTTTCTATCCGGACAACTTCCCCTCGAACCGACGGTCATCGACCTCGATGACGTCTTCGCCCGCTCCTCCCAGTACGACTGCGACTTCTCGGAAGTGCGTGGGCAAGAGCACGTGAAACGGGCGCTGACGATCGCGGCTGCCGGCGCTCACAACGTGCTGCTGATCGGCCCGCCGGGTGCGGGCAAGACGATGCTGGCAAAACGCATCCCGACCATCCTGCCGCCGCTCACGCTCGAAGAGTCGCTCGAAACGACTCGCATTCACTCGGTCTCGGGCACGCTCGAACCGGGCGTTGCTTTGTTGGCGACGCGGCCGGTGCGATCGCCGCACCACTCAGCCAGCACTCCCGCGCTGGTGGGCGGCGGCAGCATCCCTCAGGCTGGGGAGGTCTCGCTCGCTCATTTCGGGGTACTCTTTCTGGATGAGTTCCCGGAGTTCGCGCGTGGCGCGTTGGAGGCGTTGCGTCAACCAATTGAAGACGGCCACGTGACCATCGCCCGAGCGCACGCGACGGTGAGCTTTCCAGCCTCGTTCATGCTGATCGCGGCTATGAACCCCTGCCCCTGCGGCTACTACACCGATCCGCGAAGGCCCTGCAAGTGTACGCCGTTGCAGATTGACCGATACCTGTCGCGTATTAGCGGACCCCTGATCGATCGGATCGACATTCACCTCGAAGTGCCGGCAGTTCCCGTTGCCGAGCTGCGAAGCAAGGCTGAGGGCACGTCGTCGTCGGCCATTCGTGAGAAGGTGATGGCGGCGCGCGATCGTCAGCGAAGCCGCTTCGACGGTCTGCCGACCATGACCAACGGCCGCATGAGCGGAAAGATGCTCCGTAAGTGGTGCCAGCTAGATGACACCAGCGAGTCGGTGCTGCGCCAGGCAATGACCGAGCTGGGCCTCTCCGCCCGCGCCCACGACAAGGTCTTGCGCCTCAGCCGCACCATCGCCGACCTGGCCGACCGCGACTCATTAGTGTCCGAAGATGTGTTGGAGGCCATCCATTACCGCCGACTCGATCGACAGTTGTAGGGCGCATGACAGAATCGGCGATCAGACGTGATCTGTCATATGTTCGAATCGTGGGTGCATCGAACAGCCCCCAGCCCAAAGGGGCCTCTTATTTCAGCCCAGGACAACGCCCTGGGTTCTCGTAGCCCATGCGTGCGAAAACCCTGAAAGGCGTGCGAAGACCCTGAAAGGCGTACAAAAACCCTGGAAGGGTGGAATAACGTTATCCCGCCCTTTCAGGGCTCGCGTTGCGTAGAACCGAATCGACTCCCAGGGCGTTGCCCTGGGCTATGATGTTGTGCCCTTTCAGGGCGAAGCGAAGAATCCGACCCGCGCGATCCATAACTAGGAATCGGACACATGGCACACTCGAAGGCTACGGAGACGACCGGCCATCTCTGGATCGAGCAAGGCGAGCCGCAACGCGGTCTCATCGCTCAGGTTGCGCTGATCGTTCCGGTCCGTCGGACCTACGCCTACGCCGTGCCGGCTCCTCTGGCGGAGCAGATCCATGTCGGGCACCGTGTGGCTGTCCGCCTCGGGCGACGGGGTCGGGTGGTGGATGGATTCGTGGTCGGGCTCGATCAGGGCGTTTGGGAGAGCACGCTTCGGCCAATCGATTCGGTCGTGGACCGAGAAAGCTTCCTGACTTCGGAATTGGTCGAGCTGGGCCGGGAAATCTCGACCCACTATGCCTGCCCGCTAGGTCAAACGCTCAAGGCGATGACGCCGGAGAGTGTTCGACAGGGTCGGGGGCTCGAAACGGTTCGCTACGCGAGGCTGACGCGACCGCTCGGTGAGATTCTCGACGCCTCCGCGCGCGTGAGTCCCAAGCGACGCGCCGTAATCGAAACGTTGGCCGGCGCCGAAGCGCCTCTTCCCGTGGTGCAGCTCTTGGAGCAAGCCGGCGCGTCGGCTGCGGTCTTGCGGGCGACGGTCGTTGCCGGCTGGGTCGAGATCGAAACGCGAAAACAACTGGCCCAATCACATCCGACGAAATCTGCCGGGGAAGCTCCGCAAGAACCCGGCTTTGTGCTCAAGGCAGAGCAGCAGGCCGCACTGGACGCGATCTGTACGGAAATCGACGCGAAGCGGTTTTCGGTCACGCTGCTGTTCGGCGTTAGCGGGGGCGGCAAGACCGAAGTGTACATTCGAGCCATGCAACACGTGTTACGGCAGGGTAAACAGGTGTTGTTGCTGGTGCCGGAAATCATGCTCACGACCCAGCTCGTGCAACGCCTCGCGCGGCGCTTTCCCGATGCTGCGGTCATGCACAGCGGCCTGACCGAGGCTCGGCGGTCACGCGCCTGGCAACGCGTCGCCGTTGGCGAGAACGCGGTTGTCATCGGCACGCGCAGCGCCGTCTTTGCTCCGTTTCCCCAACTTGGCTTGATCTGCGTGGACGAGGAGCAGGAGACGAGCTACAAAAACCTGCAAGCGCCGCGGTATCACACGCGCGACGTAGCCATCATGCGGGCCTGGAAATTGGGGATTCCTGTCGTGCTGGGCTCAGCCACCCCCTCCGTCGAAACGTGGCACCACAGCGGGCGCCACCGCGACTACCGTCGGGTCGTCATTAGCAAACGGATCAACGAACAGCCCATGCCGAAAGTCCACATCGTGGACATGCACGAGGAGGCGCTGGAGCAAAAACGGACGGTGGTGATGTCGCGGCTGATGGAACACCTGTTGCGGGAGACGCTCAATCGCAAAGAGCAAGCGGTGTTGCTGATCAATCGCCGGGGCTTTGCTCAGCGTCTGTACTGTCCGTCGTGCAGGATGCGGATCATCTGTCCACATTGCAGCGTGGGCCTGGTCGTGCACCGTAGCGAGGGGCAATGCCTCTGCCATTACTGCCGCACACGCATCCCCATCCCCGACGTTTGCCCCAACGTCACCTGCGGTGGAAAGCTGATACAGGTCGGGTTGGGAACCGAGCGGGTCGAAGAGGTGGTGACGCGGTGTTTCCCACAGGCCCGCGTACAGCGCGTGGACCGTGACACCATGAGACACCGGAGTCGGTACGGGCAGATTCTCGAGGAGTTTGAAGCCCGCCGGATCGACGTGCTGGTGGGCACG
>JADFMZ010000377.1 GCA_022563615.1 Planctomycetota bacterium | reverse complement strand
CCGTTGCTTGTGAGAACTGAACCTGTTGCCAAGTTTCCGTCAGGTTGGATTCCGGTACCGCTACCTGGTCGATGACCGTTGCATCGGGGTGCAATGGGGGGCTTCCGCTATCGACAGCGCTACGAATCTGGACCGATAGATTCGAATTATTCGTTCCTCCTGCCTTCAATCCAATGAAAGTCACGCTGGTGATGCTCCAGCTTGTGGCGTCTGCGGGAAGCTGCGGAACGAAATACTGGGACTCGATGTAATCACGCCCTAGCGAGTAGAGCTGCCCTACAGGAAGATTTCTCCCATCATGGAAGAAAAGCTCTTTCTGCGCTCCCTCCACCAGCGGAACCTCTCCAGCTTGGTCAGCCTTGACGGCATAACTCAGCGCAAAGTCTTGGATTTCGTCCACGAGGTTGACGGCTGGCGCCCCGTTGTATTCGAGCGTTAATGGATCACCGGGCGTGCCCGACCAGGCGTATCGAATGGTTTCCGGTCCGGCGGCGCCGTGCCCTCGGTCAGCGACAATAATGGTGATAGCCGTAGCCGCTTTTTCCGTTATGGACGTTGCGTACAGCAGATCCTCGGTCAGCCGGTCCAGCACATTCCTGCTCTCGGAGGCGATGGACATCGGACTCTGGTCGTCCGGAATAGCGCGGGAGGTGATGATCATGGCCGAACCCATCCCCATCATCAGAATAGTCATGACCGTCATGGCGGCGATCAGCTCGACGAGCGTGAAGCCGCAACGAACACGACGCCGATTCCGCGCCGGCCCCACATGCTTGTGAATGGTTTTCATGGCGTGGTCGCCCTTCCCGTCACCGGGTCGACGGTCACGGTTCGCACATGATTACCCACTTGGATGACCACCGAGCCACCGCTATCCGGAACGCCGAAGACGTCGAAGATTAGCTCCGCGTCTCCACCGAAGTTCGCAGAAACGATGCTTGCACCGTACGGGTCCTCCGACAGCAGCACTTTGTACTCCAAGCCGAGGTGATCGGGATGCGACATGCCAACCAACGAGTACTCGTGTGTTCCCGTTGTGAAGCGTACCGTTTGACTGGCATTACTGCTCCTGGCTTGGCGTTGGGCCAGCGCAAGGTCCACGACAATGCGCCTGGCGGCAGCCTCGACGCGTTGAAGAGCTATGGAGTTACTGAACCGAGGGGCAGCCATGGAAACCAACGTCGCCATGATGACGAAAACCATCAGGAACTCCAGAAGCGTAAAGGCCGCCGGCAAAGAGGATCTTTGCCCTCACCGGCAAGGTGAGCAACGCAGGTTCAAAGGACGAACGAAATGGTTACTTGACGCGGACATCGATCTTACGGCTTGGTTCAAGCACTCCTATGTCGTCAAGCTGAGCGTCGGTCGCGAGGATGCCGAAGTCTCCGTTGGAAAGAACGGCGATCCAGCCGTAGGAAGAACCCCCGGAAGGGTCGGGGCTGGAGCGTTGAGCCTTGACGAAAACCGTGTCGAACTTGTTGGCCGGGTTCTTCGGAAACGGCGCACGCAGGTAAGGCCCGTAAAGAAACGGAGCCGTTAGAGTGGGGTTGGTGAAACCATTCCGGTCGCTGTACTCCAGAAGCTGCTTCACGAAAAAGTCATCGTTTATCGAGCCGTCGGAGGGGTTGTATCCGGGAAAGCGATCATGCTCGGCGTAATAGCAGTCGATCGCCTTGCGGACGTTCGTCAGCGTCGCCTGCAGCGCGCGAGACGATGCCTTCACGTTGGCGTTGGCGATACGGGGCACGGCGATGGCGCTGATGACGCCGATGATCGACACCACCATCACGAGTTCGACGAGCGTAAACGCCCGCCTGCTCTTGGGATGTGGATGAAACGGCATCTCGGGATCCTAGGCCCTATTTCTGGCTGGGAATGACGACGCCCACGAGGTCCGACGCCGTCTTCACCCCGTGAAAATGTATGATATCTATTAGAGAAGCAGGCGATATTCGGACGTTGGTGCTTTACTGCAAACCGCCCCCGTGCGGCTTGGAGAAGGGGGCCGTCGTACGCCGATTTCCAGCCCCAATGGAGAAGGGTCCGAAAATCGCCGTTCCGACGCAACGACAATCGAACAGGGCTGAGCCGACCGGCCCGCCGCTCCGACCATAAGGGTTGCCTTGCCGATCTGATTAGAACCCGTTCCCTAGTCCGCCGATCCAACCTATACTGCCGGGTTCCAATATCAGGCGGCCAGGGCGTTGCTGTGCCGCTGGATCGCGCGGGCTCAAACCCGTGGATGGGAAACTTCGTCCGAGGGGAACGCAAAGATCATCTTTGTGCTACCCCGCGGTTGGGGCAAGGTTTGGTGACATCGAGCATTTATGGCTGATCTGAGTCTTATTCGCAACTTCAGCATCGTCGCCCACATCGACCATGGGAAGAGCACGCTGGCTGACCGCATCCTCGAAAAAACCGGTGCGCTGTCCAAGCGCGAGATGCGCGCGCAGTTCCTGGATGACATGGACCTCGAGCGCGAAATGGGGATCACGATCAAAGCCAACCGGGCGACGGTTTCCTATCGGTTCGAGGGTCGGGAATACATGCTCAACCTGATCGACACCCCAGGCCACGTGGACTTTCACTACGAGGTGTCCAGGGCCTTGGCGGCCTGCGAAGGGGTCATCATCCTGGTCGATGCGACGCAGGGCGTGCAGGCTCAAACGGTCGCAAACGCCCATCTGGCCATCGAGGCGGGGCTGGAGATGGTTCTGGTCATCAACAAGATCGACCTGCCGGCTGCGCGTCCGGAGGATATCGCCCTGGAGGCGGAACAGGTGTTGGGTCTGGACGCGGCGGAGGCGGTCTTCACCAGCGCAAAAACCGGCCAGGGAATCGATGATCTGTTGCAGGCGATCGTGAAGCATATCCCGCACCCCAAGGGCGACCCCAACGGGCGATTGCGAGCGCTGATCTACGACGCCAAGCACGACCCGCACCGGGGCATCATTTGTCATACCCGGGTGGTCGACGGCAGCGTCAAGCGGGGTGACTCGATCGAACTGATGCGCATCAAGCGCAAGTATATCGTCACCGAAGTCGGCAAGTTCACCCCCAAATCCACACCTCGCGAAACACTCAGCGCGGGCGAGGTGGGTTATCTGTTCGCCGGGATCAAGACGCTGGCCGACGTGAACATCGGGGACACCGTGACCCACGCGAAACAGCCCACCAATGAGCCTTTGCCCGGATACGATCCTCCTCAGCAAATGGTTTTTTGCGATTTCTTCCCCGGGGTGGGCACCAGCACGGGGCAGCTACGCGAAGCGATGGAGAAGCTCTGGCTTACCGACAGCTCCTTCACCTATTCGACCGTCAGCTCGGACGCCCTGGGGATCGGATTTCGGTGTGGTTTTCTCGGCCTGTTGCATATGCGGATTATCCAGGAGCGCCTGGAACGGGAAAACGACGTCACCGTCGTGCAAACCGCCCCGACCGTGACGTATGAAATCGTCCTGAACGGCGGCACGGTCCGACGCATCGAGTCGCCCAGCGAGCTGCCCGACCTGGCCTCTCTTGAGGAAATCCGCGAGCCGATCGTCAACGTACCGATGATTATCCCGGCGGACTCCATGGGCGCCGTCATTCAGTTATGCCTGGACCGAAGGGGAACCCACAAGAAAACGGAATACCTGTCGCCCACTCGGGTCATG
>JADFMZ010000376.1 GCA_022563615.1 Planctomycetota bacterium | reverse complement strand
GAGCTTACCAGCCAGAAGAACTCAACCCATGTAGGATAGCCATCATGATTCAATACCATAGACTCGGCAGCGTGCCTCCCAAGCACCACGTTACCCATCACGAGGATGGAAAGCTGCTCATGGAGCAGTGCATGACCCGCGTGGGTTTCGACGGCACGTACAGCCTTCTTTATTACCGCACACCGCCGACGGATGAGTTCAAGGTCAAAGCCTTGGAAATGCCGGGCTTTTGTCCGGTCGAGCCGATTTCGGAGCAACTTCTTCACCGACGCCACCTTCGGACACAAGACCTGAAGGTCGAGGGAGACTTCATCACCGGCCGCCGAACGATTCTGATGAATGACGACGTCCGTATCGGAATTGTCAAAACCCAAGGGCCTGCGGCACAACACTGGTTCACCAACGGCGAGGGGGATGAATGCTGGTTTGCCTACGAGGGCGGCGGACTGCTCGAAAGCGTCTATGGCCTGCTGACTTTCAGGAAACACGACTATATCATTATCCCGAAAGGCACGCCGTACCGACTTCACTCCGATGGCGACTCCGGCACATTCCTGGTCTTTGAGTCCAATTCCTACATCGACCTACCCAAGCAATTCCGCAACGAGTCCGGACAGATCACCATGGACGCCCCCTACTGCCACCGCGACTTCCGAGCCCCTCAAGAGCTGTTGACCTATGACAAGACGAAGCATGGCCAGGCGCCGTTTAGGCATATTGTCAAATACAACAATCGCCTCAGCGTCCACGAGTATGAGTTCTTCCCCTGGGATGTGGTCGGCTGGGACGGGTACGCTTACCCCGTAGCGTTTAACATTCATGACTATCAGCCGCGCACCGGCACGATTCATCTGCCACCGACGATTCACATCACGTTCGCAGGCAGCGGCTTCATCATCTGTAGCTTCGTGCCGCGCAAGGTGGATTACTTTGATCGCGACGGGCACAGGGCGATCCCATGCCCCTATGGCCACGCCAGCGTCGACTGCGATGAGATTCTCTACTACGTCGAGGGGAACTTCACCAGCCGGAAGGGCATCGACCGCCAGTCGATCAGCTTACACCCGATGGGCGTTCCCCATGGCCCCCACCCAGGCACGTATGAACGCAGTGTAGGTATTGCTCAGACGAATGAATTGGCAGTCATGTGCGATACGTTCAAGCCGCTGCGCCTCACCGGCGTGGCTGAATCCATCGAAGACCGGGACTACCACTACACCTGGGTCAAGCGCGAGAACGAAGCGATGGAGACGAGCAAGTAGAAGCAGCTCGGGTTGGTGCACTCTCGCGCGCTCTTCATAGTCTTTACGACTCACTGAGCCGCAGGCTTCAGCCTGCGCGAACGCTCGTACGGCGAGAGGCGGAAGGAATCCATCGTGAAGAAAGTTGCGCAATTCGTGAAGCGCGGTACCAGAAGCGTTTCGTCGTGTTCGCCCAGAAAAAGCAACGGGGCGACCCCGTGTTCGGGATCGCCCCGCGTTGTCATGCAGGCGACGTTGACTCTCTGCGATATCGGATTTTTCTCGCTCTAATTCTCGCAGCGCCCGCCGAGGTGGCGAGCCAGGAACTTGTCCGCCTTGGCGTAGAAGTCGAGGCGGTTTTCCGGCTTGCGGAAGCCGTGGCCCTCGTCCGGGTACTCGACATACTCAACGGGCTTACCTGCCTTCTTCATGGCGGCCACAATTTGTAAAGACTCTGACACTTTCACGCGCGGATCGTTCTTGCCCTGCGCGATCAACAACGGCTTGGTGATTTGGTCCACTCGAAACAGCGGCGAGCGCGAGGTCAGAAACTCGGCGTCCTTGACGGGGTGCCCGACGCGATCCCAGAAGATCGGCTCAATGGGTTTCCAATAGGGCGGAATGGTTTGCATCAGGGTAATCAGGTTGCTCGGGCCGACGATGTCCACGCCGCAGGCAAACACCTCCGGCGTAAAGGTCAGGCCGACCAGTGTGGCATAGCCGCCGTAGGAGCCGCCGAAGATGGCAATCCGTTTCCGATCGGCGATGCCCTTGCCGACGGCCCATTCAACACCGTCGATCAGGTCATCATGCATCTTGCCGCCCCACTCGCGGTTGGCGGCATTGAGAAAATCCTTGCCGTAGCCGCTCGATCCCCGAAAGTTGATCTGAAGCACGGCGTAACCCCGGTTGGCCAGCCACTGCGCCACTCCGTCGTAACCCCACTTGTCCCTCGCCCACGGACCGCCGTGAACGTTGAGCACCATGGGTAGGTTCTTGGCGGGAATGCCGGGCGGCGTCGTCAAGTAGCCGTGAAGGGTCAAACCGTCGCGAGCCTTGAACTGGATGGGCTCCATCTTGGCCAGCGTCAGCCCCTCAAGCTGCTTGCGATTCGTAAACAGGAACGTGCCCTTTTTCGTGTTGCGATCGTAGGCGTAGTAGCGGACCGGTCCATCATCGGTGTCGAAGTAGATGAGCCAGGTGCGGTCGGCGTGGTCGCGGTTGATGATGCTGAAATCACCACGTCGAATCCCCTGGATGGCTGCGAAGTCCGCCCGGATCGACGGGTCGAGCACTGTCCACTCCTTCCGCTCCTTGAGGAAGCTGACCGCCTGGATCGTGTGCTTGATCGGGTGCTCAAAGATGCCGGTGACGTCGTACATCGGGTCCGACGCCAGGGTTTTCTCCTTGCCCGAAGCCAGGTCGATCTCGCGCAGCTCGCTGGTGTTCGCGCCGGCGCTGGAGATGATGTATAGCCCCTTTCCATCCGGCGTGAACCCTGTCGGGTTGCTGCTCAACGCGTCCTGCGGTCCCCACTCGATCAACGTCCGCCAGGCTGAATCGGGATTATCCCGCACGAGCAACGTGCTTCCCCCGGTGGGATTGAACTTAACCGCCCCTCGGATCTTGAATTGATGGTCCGCCAGCCAACTGACGAAGCCCTGATCGTTTTTCGCTTCCAGGGTCAGCTTGCCGGTCAAAAGGTTGACCCGATGCACGTCGTGCAGTTGGACGTCTCTGTTGTTGATGCCGACGAGAATCTCATTCGGAAACTTCGGATCCACAGCCAAGACGCGCGCTTGGACGCCGTCGAACGGCGTCAGGTCACGCTCCTGACCCGTATCGAAATTGACCGCATAGACATGCCAGTTCTCGTCACCGCCCTTGTCCTGAATGTAGATGACCTGTTGGTTGTTCTGCGCCCAGAAGTAGTGCCGGATGCCTCGGTCTCGATCCTTCGTAATGACGCGATCGTCGTTCTTGCCGACCGTTCGGAGCCAGACGTTCAGTACGCCCTTGTCCGGGGCGATGTAGGCCAACCGCTTGCCGTCGGGTGAGATCTTCGGGCTGGCCTTGTCCGGGTTTCCGAAAAATGTTTCGAGCGGAATCAGCGGCGGCAACTCCGCTTGAACACCGATAGCGGGCGCCAACACCGCCGCCAACGCAACACATCGAATCGCTTTGACCTTCATGGCCATCCTCCTTTGAGTTAGGTTCAAGCGGCGCAAAGATCCTCATTGCGCTACCCTGTTTGCTCCGTGGAACCGTCTGACCATCGCTCTTTGCACGCCAACAGCAGACGACGCCGACTCTTTCCCGTGAATTAGGATGCTATCGCACTCAGCGGATGGAATGGAGGGCCATTATGTGAAATCTCGTCGAATCCACTGCCCTGAGACGGGAGGTCTCGAAGCGAGGCAGCGTTGAGTTCCAACT
>JADFMZ010000375.1 GCA_022563615.1 Planctomycetota bacterium | reverse complement strand
GAACCGCTCATCGGCCCTCACTCTCCCCACGCTCGTAGCGTTTGGACGAGCGCGTCGCCGTCTTTGAGGTAGAAAAAACGTCCCTTGCACTTGGGGAACCTCTTGCGAACGACGCTCATGTCAAAGCGTTTCGCCTTGGCGATGCTCAGCGTCCACGGGCCTGTGGCGCCGACCTGCTCACTTTCACGAGTGACGAAACTGCCCCAGAGCCAATCGCCCCGGTGATGCTCATAACCGGACGGAGGACGAACGACGACTCTGCCGTTCGGATCGTCCAGGTAGTAGGTCTTGGCGTCAACATCCAACGGGCCAAGGTCGGCGATCGGCCAGGCGTAGTGCGTGGATCGGGCCGACGTCGTCGGGTAGATCATGTCAACCCGGCCGGCGTAGCGCACGGCTTGCTCGATCGCCCGGCTGATCCGGATAAGGTCGTTGTCGTCGAGATGGGCGAACTTGAGCGTGGGTTTCTGGGTACTGATTCCGTAGGGCTCGGCATCCAAAAACGTGGCTACGGCACCCAGGCTACGGGCTTCGGCTTTCAAGGTGGCGATCGCGGTTGCGTAGTAGGCGGCGTCGAAGTGGCTTTCGGCATCGGGCATCGGCGCGTCGAGCTTGTCCGAGGGCCAGGCCACCCAGAGCCAGCGCCCCCAAATAACTCGGATCCCCTTTGCACGGGCGATCCGCAGTGCACGACGAACGATTGGGTTGCGAGGCGCGTTGGGATTCCTTTGCCACGACGGGGCCACGATGATGACGTCCGTAAACCAGCCGGCGTAGCGCAGGGCTGAAGCGACCCTATTATCCTGCTCGACGGTGTCGGACCGGAGTTTCAGCGGCAGGTATAGGATGCGACGGTCTTTCGGAGTTTCTACGGAGGGGGCAACGGCAGTCAGGCTACGGGCTGCAGGCTTCGGAGTGGCGATGGGCGGGCCGGGCACGGACTGCGGAGTGGTGCACGTCATCGTGATCGCGGCGCTCAAGCAGACAATGCTCAAGACGCATTGCGAATAGAGGGTCGATGGATGGTGGGTCGAAAGTCTGGCGCCTGTTGTCTGGAGCCTGGAGCCGGGCTTCGGGATTCGGGCTTCGGTCATCGGCGGCTCCCGTTGGCTCGTGCAAAACAGAAGTCGCAGGCGTTGCAGAGGCCGTCGGAATAACAGCCGGCGGGATCGTTCTGCCAGGCCTGGCCGAAGTACTCGCAGATGCGACGGTGGCGGCACATGCCCGCGTTATCACAGTAGTCGTTCATCACGACGGCGTCGGCGAGCTTGCTGGACTCGGTGTCGTCGGGCAGTTGCTGGTTGGCGATGCGCTCGCACCAGGTGTCCACGTCGGTCGGGTCGTAGAACAGGACGCACTCGGCGGGCTTGCCGTCACGACCGGCGCGACCGGTCTCCTGATGATAACACTCGATCGAGGGCGGCATGGCGGCGTGAATCACGAAACGCACGTCGGGCCGGTCGATGCCCATGCCAAAGGCGATCGTGGCGACGACGATGCGTTGCGGGATGGTTGAAGGTTGGAAGATTGCAGATTCAAGATTGGAAGGTTGAAGATCGGAAGGTTGGGCCGAGGTCGGACCGGAATCCATGAACCACTCCTGGACGTCGTGTCGAAGATCGTCATCGCAGCCGGCGTGGTAGGCCTTGGCGTTGATGTCACGGTCCCGGAGCATGTCGGCGATGCGGTCGGTTTCGGCGCGGGTGGTGCAATAGATGATGCCGGATGCGTCGGGCCGATCACGCAGGAACACAAACAACTGACTGTCCAGGTCGGTGCGCGGCTCCACGCGATAGGTCAGGTTGGGACGATCGAAGTTGCCGACCAACACGACGGGATCGCGCAACTTCAACGACGCGATGATCTCCTCCCGGATGTCCGGCGTGGCCGAGGCGGTAAAGGCATGCAGCGAGGCCTCGGGGAACATGGCGGTCAACGCGCCGAGCTCACGGTAGGCCGGGCGGAAGTCGTGACCCCACTGGCTGACGCAATGGGCCTCGTCGATCACGAAGGCGCACACGTTGCAACGCTCCAACAGACGCAGAAACGCCGGCTCCATGCAGCGCTCGGCCGAGACGTAAAGCAACTTGATCCGACCCTGGCGGGCGTCACGATGGATGCGATCCACTTCGTCGGGATGCTGCTTGCAGTTCAGATAGGCCGCCGGAACGCCGCGCTTCACCAGGCCAACGACCTGGTCGATCATGAGCGAGATGAGCGGGCAGACCACAACGGTCAGGCCGTCGCGCATCAACGCGGGGGCCTGAAAGCAGAGGCTCTTGCCGCCGCCGGTGGGCATCACAACGAAACTGTCACGCCCCGCCAACCCGGCCTCAATGGCCTCAAGCTGCAGCGGGCGAAATGCGCGGATGCCCCAATGCTTTGCGATCACGTCCACATGGTCGGCGGTTACGGTCATGCGGCTTTTCCTACGGTCATGATGCATCTGCCTCCATCGCCTTGCGGACTTCATCCGTAAAATCCAGGTTGATCGTTATCGGCTCCTCTTCAGGGTGGAGGGCATTCCAGGCGTCCGCGTCGGTCCTGATCTGACGCGCCCTCTCCCTGAGCACTTCATACCGTCTCCGCAGACTTGCTTCCGTGTGCTTGTTAGTCATGATGCCTTTCTCCTGGAGCACATTTTCTTGAGAGCCATGATGACGTGACCGGCGCGTCTGGCGGTCAACAGGTTGTCGATCAACCGGTAGAGACCCTCCGCGTCCGTGGGCGGGATAAAGGAAACGCCCTTGAGGAAGTTCTTGGCGAGCCAGCCGACCAATGCCGGCGTGCTCTCGAAGTAGTCCGCGCCGAGCCGGATGATCTGCTGAACATGATCCGCGTGGATCTTGCGGATGGCGGCGCCCGCTCGCTTACTCTTGTAGACGCCGGGCTTCTGGCCGGGTGGGTTGGCAAGCTCGATGCCGCCTAATCGTTTGATCGCTTCGGACGCCTGGGCCGCCGACATATCCTTGGTGCTGTCGAAGCCGATGATTTCGTGGAACAGTTCGTCGCTCCAGCCGTGATCGCGCTTGATCCGGTGCAGCAGGTAGCGCTGCATGGGGCTGCTGGAGCCGGGTTTGGTGTTTAGTTCAGCCATCCTGTTGTGTCTGGTTCACGGCCTCATCGAGCGCGCATCCACCATCGAGCAGTACGATGGCATGCATCCAGCGAGCTTGGACATGTTCGTCGGCCCCCTTGAGATAGCAGAGCAGTGCAGCACCCACAATCTTTGAGTACGTTACGCCCCGTAATTCAACCGATCTCGTAAGATCGCAGAGTTCGTGATTTACCAGAGCGTTTTTTTGGATTTTCCTTTGCTTCACGTGATTATCCTTTGCACTACGCACTGGACGTTGCCAACGGGCCCACCAACTCGCCGAGTATTCTTCCCCAAACGCCGTCTGTGTTGGGTGGATCGAAGTCGAAGGAATCCGGTTTGCCATATTTCGTGCACCATTGGGTGATGCGCCTTTTGACCGATCGAATGCTGGTGCATCGGGCCTGCAGGGGATCGCCGGTCGGGCCGGGAACACCCAAGTACAACAAGCGATACCCGTCCTCGCCTTCGGATTCGACGTAGATGATGCGCATCGTCTTTAGCACGCCTGGAGAATTGGAGACCGCTCCCTCACGGTCGCGGCTATGTTTGTCGCGGAGCGCTTTGGTGCGTGTCAGTTGCGCTTTGTGCAT
>JADFMZ010000374.1 GCA_022563615.1 Planctomycetota bacterium | reverse complement strand
GCGCGCTCCAGAGAAGCCGATACGAAGATCGTTTTCGTATCGCCCCGGCTGCCCAAAACCTCCCAGAGCAATGGGAACCCATCTTCTCCCAACGTGATCCGCACACCGCCTGACGTTCTCGCTGTGGCCGCTGAATCCGTTCGCATCGGCGGGAACCACCAGTGATAACTGATTTGGACGTACTCGACGTTGCGGATCGTGATCGTGGATCGATCGGTGTAGAGCGTCGGCTGGCTCGCATCGATTTGGAGATGGCCCTGCGGGTCGAACCGCGCGGCGCCGAAACCGGCGTTGTCCAACCCTTCGCCGATGGGTCCAGTGGTTTCCAATACGATCAAAGGCGCGAGCCGCTCTTCCAGGCCGCCTTCGCTGTCCCGAGGTTTCAACAGTATGGCGCGATCGAATTCGATCAGAGCGCGGGCAACAGAATCCGGTGGTGCGACGACATCTCCAACATTGTCACGGCTCACAGGCCCTGTTGCACAGCTTGCAGACGCAGCGGCCCACACCACCCAGATCGGGAAAAGTCGGGTTCGCGATGGCTGGGCAAGAAACCATGCAGCCATCGCAGACAGAACCGCCGGGAGGCTCCACGATGTGTCCGGCGAGCCGTCGAATCTCAACAGAGTTGTTGCTTCGCGATTCTGATTCGCGCGCGACCCAAGACGACGAAAATATGTTGGCAAATGCACACTCACAGGTTATCGGCGTAGGCGTCCGTGTTGAAACCCACCAACAGGGTTTTCCCTATGCGCAAGGTGGGGGCTCGAAGACGGCCCGTCGGGCCTAGCAGGTGCGCCAGCAGCGTTTCCTCGTCTGGTCGATCCCGACTCATGGAAAAAGTGACCACTTTCGATCCTCGGGCAACGACGATTACGGAGGCCCTCGCGGCCAGTTTCAACGCGTCGTCCCGACCCCATTTGGCTTTGGCGTCAAGTGTATCGATCACTGTGATTTTATTTTTCGCAAGGTACCCCTGCGCTTTGCGGCAACTATTTCACCCGTTGCGATGGTAGTACCAGTCCACGGTTTTACTCACAGGTGTCTCCTTCAACACGACTACGGGGGTTGCGGAAGATTTCGGCTGAAAAGTCTTGCCGTCTGCTCAATACCCACTAGAATATATCTTACGCTGGACGATCGATCCATAGGCTTTGCGTGAGGGCTACCCGCGCACCGGGAAGAACCCAATGGCTACGACCGAATCCAACCCGCCCCTTGAACTCGGACGAGACGCGAGAGATTCCATCACCGCCGCGCTGGATCAGCTTGAGGCGCGACTGAATGAAGGGCAGGAACAGCTCTTTAGTCAGGAGTATGCCGAAGCGCTGAACGAGCACCTTCGGCGGCTGCACGCGCAGTTTCGCATTCACCGCGCCGGCGACTTGAATGTTGATGCGGATGTGGCGTTGCTGCCGCCCGAGCTGATCGAGATTTACCGCCGTCTCCAGGCAGAGCACCCCGTTCTCCTGGGTCAGCTCGACCGGCTCACGCGCTCGGTGGAGTCCATGCCCGACCGGCCTCCCGAAGACAAGGACGTATTCGTCCTGTGCGTGCGGGAACTCATCGCCACTCTTCGCCGGCACCTGGCGGAGGAGGATCGCCTGCTGTGCTTGGCCCTCTGGCATGATACGGGTGGTGAGAGCTGACCAAGCTCTCGTGGCTGCCGCGCAGCGCCTAACTCCCTTGTGTACCATCACGCCCCAATTTGTGGGTGACTGGCAGTGGCACACCCACAAGACGCCGCGTGACCAAGCACTAGAGCAAAGTCTGTTTTTGTGTAACGGTATGTGTCGATAATTTTCCTGCATGGATGCAGGAAGGAGGATCGGCATGAGGCCGTATTCGATGGATTTGCGTAGGCGTGTGGTCGCGGCATGGGATCGTAGGGATGGACGACGAATAGAGATTGCTCTAGGAGTGACGATCCGAGCGCTGCAGCGGTTGAAGTTGACGCTCAAGAACAATCGCTCCGACGTGCAGCCGCGCGAAACAGCCACGCTCTGCTCAAAGCCATCGGCGATGCGCTACGCCCTGTTACTCTTGAAGATTGTAAGGGAATCTTCCGAGGATGCGGATATGCCGCAATAAACAAAGTGACTATGCGCTAGTGTGCCGACCGTAATCGTTGGGTCGCCGCTCGAGCGTCGGCATCCGATGGATCGCGCTCGATGGCCTGCTTGTAGAAATGAAACGCCTCCTCAACCCGCCCAATTTGTTCCAACGCCACCGCAAGGTTGTAATGCAATCCCGGTAAGGCAGGCTCGACCGCCAGCGCCCGCCGGTAGTGCTCGATCGCGCGCCCATATTCTCCTTGTAGCGCCAGCGCCTGGGCCAAGTTGTTGTTCGCTTCAGGTGATTCGGGATGCCGTGCCACCGCCGATTCGAAGTAAGTGGTCGCCGCGATCATGTCACCCGCCTGGGCCAGCGCAACTCCGACGTTCATGGATGCCAGTGCATCCAGCCGACGCTCATCGTGCAACGGCTGGTTTACGATGAGGCCCACGGCGATGGCCGCTACCATAGGCGGAAACATGGCGCCGAATTCACGACGCGTCGCACGGTCCCACAGCCAAACACATCCGACAGCCGCAAAGGGAATCAATAATGGCACTAAGGGAAACCGATACCTCGCCAACACGTAGAACACCGCTACCGCCAATGCCATCGAGACCATCAGCGCATAGTACACCCACAAATATCGCCACTGCCTGCGAGTGGCCACCACACCGACGACCCCTAGGGGGCACAATATCCCGAAATGCCACACCCGCCCGAGCAGGCTCAAGACAACCGACGAATCTTCATGGATATACTGGCTTTCCACATCCGACACTTCGTAGGCATTAACGACCATCAACAATTTACGCGTCATCAAACGCACCCATCGGCCCGGGTCATCACCTATATCTTTCCACGCTCGCGCCATCCAGTACGTCGATACCTCTCGGGCCGTTAGCTTGCGCCCAGCCGCGCGCTGCGCCAGCTCCGTTGCATCCTGTCGCTCGAAAGTCGGCGTTTCATGCCCGCGCACCAGAGGCTGATACCGACCGTCCGCTTGCGCGCTATTTCCGATGTAGAAGTTAGGCCCGGCCTGAAAGGTCGTGATCGACCACTCCCCAGAGACCACCGCGTTGCGCACTCCGATCGGCAGCAGGATGATTCCCACACCGATTCCATATACGGCTATTGCGCGACCCCAACCTTGTGCGCCGCGCCAGGTAACGGCAACCCACAGCCCGATGATCGGGATCCAGGCCAGGGCATTCTCACGCACCAACGACAGAAGCGCCACGAGCACGCCCAGAAGCAGTGCAGGCATTGCTCTTCGTTTCCAAGTCTGCGCCGTAGCCATGACCGCCATCGTTGCGCACATCAGCACACACCCTAATGACGTCTTTTGCACAATGCCGTCGAAGAACAGGGCCGGGGTATAAAGTGCAAGCATGATGCCGGCCAGGATGCCCGCTCGATGGCCGAACATTCGCGCCGCGCCGAGCGCAAGCAATCCGACAGCCGCAGCACCCCAAATGGCCTGAACGATCCGAACCATCCATACTTGATCCCCGAACACCTTGAAGACCACAGCCAGCGCATAAGGGTAAAGCGGAGCCTGGTAGAAGGGTTCCGAGCCCAGCCACGCCCCGGACGCTATACGTCCCGCCCACTCGTGATAACCGGCGGCGTCCCCCACGAGATGACGGA
>JADFMZ010000046.1 GCA_022563615.1 Planctomycetota bacterium | reverse complement strand
ACTCCGGCCTGGCTGCCGAGAGTGTGCCCAGAGGAAGAAGGAAACGATAGGATGTGTCACCCATGTCCCCGAACGGGTGTAACCCTTGTCTCCGGTCCAAACACCTTGGTAAGGAGGGGAGAAAAAAGTCGAACGACCTTTGCAGAAACGGCACTAGCGCTTGATGTTGCATAAACTCTTTATCTATAGGGGTTTTCTTCAACTTCGGCGACTCCATGCAATTGCTTGCGCGTGTGTGCTGCGCCGCATTCTGCGCCACTTGTGCGCCGCATTATGCGCCGCCTCCCGATGCCCGTGCGAAATCGTCATCGGCCACTTGCAGGTAGTGCTTGATCGCTACACTAACCGTGTTGCCCAGCCATGACGTGACGACGCGAATCGGGTATTCCCTTGCCAGCGCCGTCTCACGGCTGCCCCGCATGGCATGGAACAGCCGGGGCCAAGGTTTCAGACCCGCACGCTTCACGATCCGCATGAATTGAGTCCGCATGTTGCAGTTTCGCCAGCCGCTCTTGGTTTGGGCTGCTCGGCGATACCCGGATTCGACAACGTATATCGAGCCCTCCGGGGCCGGGTCGAAGGCTTTCGCCATCAGTGGGTTCGTCATGGCATGTTTCGCAAGCTCTGGCGAGAAGGGTTAAGGGATTACGACGAGCTTTGCGGTATCCAATGGGACTGCCAGAGCACCGACGGGGCCATCACGAAAGCACCGCTCGGCGGGGGAATAAACGGAAGAAACCCGACCGATCGAGGCAAGTCGGGCACGAAGCGAAGCCTGCTTGCGGATGGCACAGCCATAGTCGGAACCCAACATTCCGCCCCCACGCTGCTTGAGCAGCGCCGTCTAGATTCGCTAGAGGCCGCTGGCGTCTTGCACGCGGTTGCCGTGGTTGGCGAGGGCTCGGGCTGTGTCTCGCGCCAGCCATCGGGATAGCTTGGCCGCTCCGACCGCGAGCAGGTGACCGTCGTCGAAGTAGTCCGCGTCCACTAGCAGACCCTCTTGTGGCCGGACAAGCGAGACGCCGGTGTCGGCGATCAGATCATCCACGAACGCACGGTAGGCGTGGTTCTTCTTGGGGTCTGACTCTGCCAGCGAGGTTGAAGCGTGGGGTAACTCCAGTAGGCGCACGGTCACGCCGCGCTCACGCAGCGCCGCGATCGCCTCGCGCACGCGGCGCCCGTTGATGGTGTCCGAACCGAACCGCCCTGCACCGAGCGTCTCAAGATCCAACAGCGTGCTCGCTGGCTCGAACCGCATTACTTGCGGTCGGCGCTTGCCACGCCAAGTGCGCCAGCCCTGTGCGTCTGGTCTCGATTCCGCATCGTCGTCCCATTTCGCCGCGAGCACGAGACGCTCCAAAATCAACCGCAGATCGCTCCATTGAGCGTAGCTACGAAATACGCTCGCTATCAGCGTTTCGCGAAACGTCATCCAGTCCATGGACCAGCACGCGAGCAGATCATGGTGATTGCCAAACACTTTGAGCCCATTTCGCACCCAGCCACGCTGGCCAACATCGACGGCGTAGGGCGTGATGCCGAGGTAGGCGAGCTTGGGCAAGTCGTCGCCTTTGAGCAACTCGCGGACGACGAGGTACTCTGTGTTGAGGCTCGACGCCGGGGCGGCCAGGTTCATTGTCGAAACCTCGCGCCCGAGGCGCTCGCCCACTTGCTCGTCCAGGACTGCGGGGTTAACGCCAAACTCCTCATACGACGAACCGAGGATCACGACGTCCGGCGTGACGCTCCGGTCTCTATACATCTCCCATTTCGAGCGAACCTCGTTGCCGCCTGCAGTGAGTAGCGGCAGCCGGAACTGAGCGATGAGCCAATCGCCGGCCGCAAACAGCACGAGAAACCCGGCGAGAAACTGGGCTACATGCGTCCGAACGCCTGATTGTTTCTTGCGGTTAGTCATACCCGACGAACTCAAAACTGAAAGTAGATGAACGACTGCGACTTCGGTCCGCCGATCAGCAATACCCACAGGCAGACGGCCGCCAGGGCACCCTGCCCAAAGCCCGGCACGCGAGCATATCTGGCCCCAAGATCGCGAAACATGGGTAACGCGTGGACGGCCATGCACGCCGCGACGAGCACGGCGACGCGCAGACCATGCACCGCGGGAGCGCTGAAATCGAAGAGGTTGACGCCCATGACAGCGACCGTGTGCCAGTCCGGCGATCGAAAAAGCAGCCAGCCGAGACACATCAGATGAAACATGACTACGATGCGCAGCAGCCGCGAGCCCGCCGGGAGGCTGTCCGGATCGATCGGGCGCCGGCCGCGCCATGCCAGGCGCTCAGCAATCAGAAGTAACGCTTGATAGAGACCCCATGCTACGAACGTCCAGGCGGCGCCGTGCCATAGACCGCCGAGCGTCATGGTGATAAGCAGGTTTCGCGTTGTGAGAAGGCGTCCGCCACGCGAGCCGCCGAGCGGGATATAGAGGTAGTCGCGAAGCCAGGTGGAAAGCGTGATGTGCCAGCGTCGCCAGAACTCCGACGGCGAGCAGGCGAGGTAGGGCCTGTCGAAGTTTTCATCGAGCCTGAGCCCGAACAGCCGCCCGACGCCGACGGCCACGTCGCAGTAGCCGGAGAAATCCATGTAGATCTGGAAGGCGTAGGCGTAGAGGGCGATCCACGCAGAGATTCCGGAGAACGCCTCGGGCGTCTTGAAGACCATATCGACGTAGAGCGCCAGGGTATCAGCGACGATCATTTTCTTGAACAGTCCCCGAAAGACGCGGTAGACGCCTTCGGAAAAATCGGCGCCGCTTAGGCTCGGCTCTCGCGAAAGCTGCGGAAGAAAATCACCGGCGCGCATGATTGGGCCGGCCACCAGTTGCGGAAAGCAAGAGATGAACAGCGAAAACTTCCCGAAATTGTGTTCGGCGGGCGAGCCGCGAAAGACGTCGATCGTGTAAGACATCGCCTGAAACGTGTAGAAGGAGATGCCCATCGGCAGGACAACGTCAAACACCGGAAGATCGAGATCTAGACCGGCGACGGCGCCAAAACGAATCAGCCCGTCGCGGAAAAAGTTGAAATACTTGAAGGCGCCGAGGACCATGAGGTTGACGACGATGTTGAAGCCGAGAATCCGCCGCCGCGATCCCGGTGAGTCTCGCTTCTCAATCGCCAGCGCGCAGCCATACGCCGCCAACGTGCTGAGCACGAGCAGCCCGAGAAACCGCCAGTCCCACCACCCGTAGAAGAGATAACTTCCGAAGAGTAACGCATTGCGCCGCCGCGACCCACGCAGCGACCAATACACGGCCAGCATGAGCGGAAGAAAGATGGCGAATGCGGCACTATTGAAGAGCATAGGCGATCCGGCTCGGCCTGTTTGCATAACGACGCGATAACCGGCGTCGCGCGGACCTGGCCTCGAGTTACGCGGCTGATGACATCGCAGTCGCGTGGTTTATCGGAAGTCGCGGGTCATGGGTGAAGGAGGAACCTGATCGGCGGCGGCATGGTCTTCGGGCGACATCGACCTGTGATTGCCAGAAGTGGCGCTCTACCCAATTGATAAAAAGTCGAACTCCGTGTGTGGCGTTTCACTCTGGCAGGACGTGACTAGGTTGGCCGGGGAAACCCCTTTCGGAGGACGACCGTTCCCGCCGTCAACAGCACCAACATCATTACAACCTGGCCCCATTCAGAGACGGAGGGGGTTTTGGTTCCAGGTGCGCACGTGCAATCGGTTAGGCAATTCCCAGGGTACACAGCTTCTTCATCTCCGTCGCGCTGCCCGCTGCGCAGCTCGGCTTCGTTGGGGTCGATGAGCCGTCGCGACGGCCGACGCATGCATCTTGAAATCGCCGACGCAATCGTCGGTAGCCTCCGGCGAGTTCGCCCTCAGCACAAGTTCCACGCCGCAGTTGAGCTCGAGATCGATCATGCCCTGGCTGTCTTGACCACCCGCCGAATCTCATGGCAGTTTCCTTCAACGACGTCCACGCGGATGGATGTGGATCGATAGGTTGTCGTGCCGCATTGCTTAAGGAGTCCCATTTTGAGGTCGATAGACGGTTATGGGACGTGCGCGGTTTTCATCGCCTTATGGGGTAGTGCTAGGGTTGTGCGCGATCGGCGGGGTGGCCGCGCTGTGCCCGGGGTGCGGAAACTTCTTATGCACGCTTTCTTCCCGGTCGTCCCTCGAATCGGTTATCACCACGGACCGCTATCAGCTCTCTCGATTCCCAGGAAACACCTCGCTGGCATCTCTTCGAGTCGTTCCACTCGGAGGACCAGCGCCGTACACCTACCGATGGCTCGTAAACAATCCCCGGGGAGAGCGTTCCGATGAACTGTTGGATTCCTTGGACGGTCCTACGGCTCGGTTCATCGTCGGTGCAATGGATGGTCCGTACGACGTACACTGCACCGTTGAGGACGCCTGTGGGCGCCGGCAGACCGCGAGCATTGTCCTGAAGGTTGGACGGGATATCGGTCTGGATGCGACGACACCGCGCCACGGAGTCATCGCCGGCGGAGGGTCAACGGGCCAAACCACGATACGCCTCAATTCGGCACTCGACTCACCTCCCTTCGATATTACCTGGATCTGCACCGCACCGGACGGCAACATCGACGACGACAGATTGGACACAAGTGATCCAAGGACGCCTCTTTTTACGAGCGGCAGCGCGATTGGCACGCACGTGCTGACCGCCGGCGTTGTCGATTCTACTGGCGCTACATCGGTCGAGTCGGTGATCGTCATCGTCGGACGGACCCCGGGCCTCGACGTCACGGCTAGCCGCGCCGCCGTGGCGCCTGGCGGAGGATCTCAAGGATTACTCACATTGCTGGCCACACCTATCGGCGGAATGGCGCCGTACGAATTCGATTGGGAGATCATCGGCCCGGACTCCGAACCTCGAAACGAGTTACTGTGGGATAACGAAGTGAGAGACCCCGTGTTCGAAAGCGGGGACGAAACTGGCACCTTTGTTGTCCGCTGCGCCGTCACGGATTCGGAGGGGACGATCCGAATCGGCTCCACCTCCATCGAAGTAACGCCGCAAATCTCTGTGGACATTCAAGCCGACCGCCTGGCGTTAGCTGCGAACTCAGCCGCGGGTGATGCGGCAACCCTTGTACCCGACATTCGGGGCGGACGCGAGCCGATCAGCTTGGACTGGCAAGTCATCGGGCCGGGCGGCAATGATGATTCCGCTCTACTGACGCCGTCCGTTAACGGCGAAGCAGTCTTCACACCAGGCGCCCGCATCGGCTCATACGTTGTCCGCTGCACAGCCACGGATGCGGATAATTTTTCATCAACCGATTCACTGGTGCTGACCGTAGGCGGGGCTTTGAGCGTGCTGCTCGCGTCGGACAAGACGGCATTGGCTGTCGGCGGCCCTGCGCCCACCCGCACCGCGCAGTTACGCACTCAAGTCTATGGAGGTAAGCCGCCGTATGCCTACCAATGGTCAGTGATCAACCCCACGGGCAAGGAGATGCCCAAGCTCTTGACCGGCACCGCCCAGGCTAATCCAACTTTCTTAGGCACGTCCAGGGTCGGGCTGTACACCGTGTTATGCACGGTGACGGACTCCACCGGCGCAGTGGCTGTTGACGAAATCAGAATCCATGTGGGACAACCTCTCAATTTGGATTTGGGCGTTGACAAGCAAGTATTGATGGCCGACGGCAGAGTCAGCGGCCAAGCACAACTCTTCCCTACGATCCAGGGGGGATCACCGCCTTACGACTTCCAGTGGCAGGTCATCAATCCTAACGGGTTGCCCGAACCTTCGCGCCTGAGCGACTCGTTAATTGCGAGCCCGGTCTTCACCAGCGTGACAACGACAGGAACCTATCGGTTGACGCTCACCGCGACCGACGCACTTGCGGCGGTGTTTGTCGAGACCGTAGAGTTGGTCGTCGGCAGCCCGCGCGGGTTCGCCTCAGGGGCGAACCTTTCGATTGACGTGTCGGTTGATCGGCAGACCGTGTCACCGTTAGGGGGAACGGCCTCTGTGGAGGTGACCACCATTGGCGGAGTTCCGCCCCTTACTTACGACTGGTCTGTTACGGCGCCCGGTGGCGAAGTTGATGACAGTCGCCTCGACTCGACGATTGAGCCGGCCGCGGTTTTTACGAGCAACGCAACACAGGGGACCTATCGCATACGCTGCACAGTGACGGATGCTGCGGGTAGCTCTTTTGTCGATAGCGTGCAGTTGACTGTGAGCGATAACTTCAATCTCGATGTCCGATCCAACGTCACCCATGTCGCGCCTGGCGGCGCCGTTGAGCTAGTCGCCGATCGCAGCGGCGGCAAGGCCAACTTTACCTATAGCTGGAGCGCCGTGGACGACACCGGCACACCGGGCGGCACATTCGCAACGAACGCGACCGGTCCGGGATCAGCATCGCAGGTCGCCGTGGACGACGCAGCTAATGTGTGGACGGCGCCGTCGCCGGAATCCGGCATCGTGGGCCCTTATCGGATTACGGTCGTCGCCATCGACGCGGCCGGTAGCAGCTTCACCGACAGCGTGATCGTTAATGTCACCAATGTTTTGTTGATGGACGTAACCGCGTCGGCTGCCCACGTGGTGCCCGGTGGCTCCATCAACCTTTCCGTCAATCGCACCGGCGGAACTCCCGACTTCACCTATACGTGGAGCAGCGTGAACAACACCGGGGATCTGACCGGTACGTTTACCACCGGGTCGACTGGTCCTGGTGCGGCCTTGCAGGTCGCGCCCGATGACGTGAACAACATCTGGACGGCGCCGCCTGCCGGCACAGGCGTGCTCGGAACATACCGCATCACCGTAGCGGCCATTGACGCGGCAAACGGCAGCTTTGCCGACACGGTCGAAGTGACAGTCACGGAACCTTTTTCGATCAATCTGGCTACCGGTAATCCCGTGATCGGATCAGGCGCATCAACGACCATTGTTGCGGATCGTTCGGGAGGCGAGCCGCCGTTCACCTACGTTTGGACCGCAACGGATGCTGCCGGGGCGCCCGCCGGCAACTTCACCGCGGGCTCGACCGGCCCCGGGACCGCAACCCAGGCCGGCCTCACCGACGACGCGACCAACACTTGGACCGCCCCGGTGATCGCACCGGGCGCCCGCGAAACCTACACGATTACGGGCATCGCCGTGGACGCGTTCGGAGCCTCTTTTACCGACAGCGCTCAGTTCGTCGTCGGCGTGGACAATGCGCTGACGGTTGACCTGACTGCCGACGCGGTTTTCTTGGCGCCGGGACAACAGGTCAACTTGACGGTCAAGTCGATGGGCGGCGCCCTGAACTTCGACTACACGTGGTCAGCAGTTAACGGGTCCGGCGCCTCGCGCGGCACCTTGGGGGAGGTCAATCAAGACAACGTGGCAGGGGATACGACCAATACCTGGAGTGCGCCGGCTGCAGCAGCGGGAACACTGGGAACGTATCGTATCGAAGTCACTGTGACCGATGCCGCCGGCGCCCAGTTCACCGATTCGGTACACGTGGTCGTGCAGTCGCTACTCTCGTTGAGCGTGACAGCCAATAACACGTTTGTCGCGCCCTCCACACTCGTGACGCTTGTGGCGAATCAATCGGGTGGCGAAACAACCTATGGCTATACTTGGTCGGCCAAAAACAGCAGTGGGGCTGCCGCCGGAACATTTACCACCGGCGCCACCGACACGGGAATAGCCGCACAGAACGGCCTGTCCGGTAGCGCAACCAATGGCTGGTCGGCCACAATCGAGGGAACCTACACTATCACTTGTACGGTTACCGACAACACCGGACAAACGTTCACCGATTCCGTACCGGTCGTGGTCACTTCGCAAGACGTATTCTCACTAGACCTAACGGCCGACAAGCTCATGGTGGCGCCTGGTGAAACCGTCAACCTGGCTGGTGATCGGACCGGCGGGACAGCTAACTTCAGCTACACATGGAATGCCGTTGACGAAGCCGGGGCAACAGCGGGAACATTGGGCACAGTGAGCCAAACTGGCGTCGCTAACGATACCACGAATACCTGGATTGCGCCGACCGGCGCCGGCGTGGAGGGAACTTACCGCATCCGTTGCACCATCACCGACGCGAAGGCGCGAATGTTTACCGACACCGTCATCGTTCAAGTCAGCACGCTAGCTCTGCAGAACATCTTCCTGGCGCCTGCGGCAACCGCCATCAACAACATCCTTGGCACGATCGCCATGACTGCGGCGGTCGTTGGCGCTGATCCGGGTCAGCAGATTACGGTTGGACTGACCAATCCGACTCATCCGCGAAACGTGGTCATCACCATCATTGACGTGAACAACAGTATCTCTGGCGGAACGGCGCGGGTCACGGGGCTCGATGCCCGCGGACTGACGCAGTCCGAAGTCATCACCATCGCAGCTTCGGGCGGGGGATCCAGCACCAATACCGGGGTGGTGCCATTCGCCACCGTGACAGGCATTGACCTGTTCAACTTCTCCGGCTCGAACCCGTTCACCGATCAGGTGTCGGTCGGTGCGGGCGACAAGTTCGGGCTGACGGGAAACCTCAGCGCCGCCGGCGACGTGTTGTATGTCAACGAAGGGGGACAGGTCTCAACCACCGGGTATACGGTGGATGCTGCTGTGGGTCAGCAGGGCATCACCTTCGCGGCCGCTCCAAACGGCGCCCGCGATTACGTCGTTGTCTTCCGCGCTCGCTAGGCTAGCGTGTCACAAATGAAGATGCTAGCTGCGTCCGAGACCTCAGCGCCCCGGGATCGATCTGCACGCCGATCCTCGAAGTCCGAGACACTACGGAACAGGCGTCATGAGGAATCCGCGGAACTGCCCGTTGATCCGACCGTATCCGGTGATCTGTCCGGCGCTGTTGACGGCGAACGCCGCGGTCAAGTACTCCCACTCTTCGCCGTCGACAAGAATGTCGTTCAGGTTTCTTATCCGGCCTCCGGTGTAGACGAAGGCATGGAACAGAGTGCTGGTGTCAGCGCTTACACTGCCCACAATCTGTCCCGCCTCGTTGGCGCCCCAGGTGGAAGTCTTTGGGAATCCCTCAAGTGCGCCGAGGTCAACCGTTGTGTCGCACACATGCAGGAACGAGCGATATTCTCCGATCTCCCACGCGTGGCCGATCAACAGCCCCGAATTGTTGATGGCCCACGCCCTGTTTGCGGACAACAACGGCGAACTAAGCGTGAGCAGCATACTGCCATCGTAGATAAGTGGCTCTGGATTGCTTCCATCCCGTAAGAGCGTACCGACGACTGTGCCGAGATCGTTGAGGCCGTGCGCTTCGCTGTAAGCCAAATCGAGCGTGCCCACGTCTTTCATGACACCACCGCTGTAGATGAATGCGTGGGTCGCCGATCCGGTGGCTGAGGAGCCAACCACATCACTGTTTTGATTGATCGCATTGGCTACGCTTGAGGCGCCACCCAGCGTGCCCAGATCCTGCATCCCGTTGGTACTGTCCCACAGGAAGGCATGCCAGTCTCCGTCGGCGGTCTTGGATTCGCCGACCACCTGGCCGGCGTTGTTGATGTCGGTGGCCGAAGCCTCGCCGCCACCGAGACTACCCAAGTCGCTCATCGTTCCGTCGCTGTAGAGGAAAGCGTGCTTCTCCAACGTATTTGTGAAGTAGAACCCCACGACATCGGCGGAGTCGTTGATGCCGGCGGGGTAGCTGCTGTTGGTGCTCAATGAGCCAAGATCAACAATCGTGTACAGCAGACCTTCGTGCGTGTTGATGGTAACGGTCACCGTGTCGGTCACCGTTATCGAAGGAAATGAGAAGTCCGTAACCGTCAGCGTGTAGGTGGTTGTTTGCGAGGGGACGACGGATGGGTTCTGTTCAAGAGATCCTGCCCATCCGGGCGCGGACCAGGAGTAGGTGTATGGAGGCGTGCCACCACGGGCCGACCCCTGCAATGTCACGCAGCTCACCTCATCCAATGTTGCGTCCTGGCCGGCATCGGCGGTAGCCGTTTCGCAGCCGAATGAGTCAACGGGCGCATCGACCGGTGTGTTCGGACAGAAATCGTCGCAGTTGGTGACTCCATCAGCGTCCTCATCCAGTTGACTACAACTACAGCCGTTTGCATCGACCACTTCCCCTAGTGGCGTGTTCGGGCACATATCGGAGCCATCGACCACGCCATCATTATCGACATCGAGCGGGGCAACCGGACACCCATTCGCATCGACACCAACTCCACTCGCCGTGTCCGGGCAATTGTCGTCACAGTCGGCCACGCCGTCACTATCTGAATCCCTTTGCGAGCACGAGCAGCCGGTCGCGTCGGGTACTTCGCCCGTGGGTGTGCTCGCGCAGCTATCTTCCTCGTCCGTAACGCCGTCCCCATCGCTATCGAGAGTTCCATCGCCGTCTTCTTCGTCGGGCTCGCACGCACCAAGAAAATCGCCGTGTGCAAGGTGCATATCGACTGCTGAAGTCCCGACACTGATGGAGTGGCGATTCTCCGGATCGCCGGGCGGTATGTGGCACAAATCGACCTTGTCCTCGTTGGGACCAAGCTTGCCGAACTCCAGCACCAGCTTGCCGATCCCGACCACACCGTCAAAGTCGGCTTGAGTTTGGGCGCATATTTCGAAGCGACCATTGCGGACCACCGACCGGGCAGCCGACGTGAGAGGCAGCGATTCGGCGTCCAGCACCACGATGCCGTCAACGACAGCTAGTTCGAACGGGCCGATCTGGATCTCCGATGCGCACGCATCCAAGTTGGCAAGAGCAATGCCGAACGTGACAGCAGCGTGGAGTTCGGCAAACAAGCCGGCAGGGTTCAATAGATCAGGGTCTTCTTCGACGGTAAGAGAGACTTCAGAAGCGCTGAGCACCAGCGTCACTTCGTCCGGAGCGTTTACGAGCAGATCCTCGGGCAGTGCAACGTCCGTTGATTCGGATCCTATCGAGTCTTCTCGAACAGGAAGCATCCGAGTTCCGTTGAAGCTGGCTAGACTGATGCCTAGAAAATCGCTTCCGCTCGACGCTCCGCTGTCGAATAACGACAGTGTGCCGCACCCTGAAAACCACCCTACAATGCCTAGGACACAGATCGAAACGATTGATGTATTCTTGCCCATAACATGCCCCTGTCCTGAAATGAACAGCCGAGAGCAACCTAACTTGTGCAGCGCACTCGCCTCACAACGGTCATGGATTCCCCGAGGTCCGCCATCGGGTTATTTGCGGCGCAACTTTGTTCTATCTCATCGGATATCGAGAGGCCCCTGTTATTTCCAATCCGGCCACCTCCAGCCGCGCTTGACCAATAACGTCCTGGTGGCGAGGCGAACGGCCGGGTTAAGAAAAAGTTGTGCAGAGTGTCCGATATGCGTTTCTCGATCCACGGCCAATAACATTCCGCGGCACGTGATTGTGCGAGGGTAGCCGTGGGACGAATCGTCGAAATGGCGATATCACACGCGGGGCTGCGTCGAGCACAACCCGGTCGAACATTCCGCTGAAGCTGGGTTGCTGAATCGCAATAGGCGGCTGGAAATACAACGCTGGATCACCAGGCCCCGAACGCCGGGCGGAGAGTGAAGACCACCCGCTAGCGCCATTGCACCGATCGTACGCAACCCTGCTAGATGGTGTTCCCATAAGCGGCCCTGAGGTAGCTGGCTGCAAAGCGAAACTGACGGTCGGTCAGTCTCGCATGGGTTCGAAGTTGTGAACCGAGGCTCGGACCGATAGACTCCCCACGTACAACGTGCAAAGTGCCCGTTGCCTGCGCCCGTCGCGGCACGGCCGCTTTGCTCGCCCTCACAAGCGCGTGTCAATTTCTGTACGCGCCCAAACGAAAGGAGACGAAACATCGTGCACGAGCGCTTTTCCGACCGGGCCAGGCACGCCATGGCGTTGGCGAATCGCGAGGCCGGCAAGCTCAACCACACTTATCTGAAGCCGGCCCATTTGATGTTGGGGCTAATCGCCGAGGGTGATTGCGTCGCCATCGAGACCCTCCGGCTACTGGACGTCAACCTGGACAAGGTGCGCGGAGAGGTCAGCGCACGCATGGACAAAGGCGAGGCTGAAGGCTCCGTGGGGCGACGCGCCCATGCGGACGATCTGCGGACCGTCATCAATCTGGCGATCCAGGAGGCACGCAAGCTCAACCACCGATACGTCGGCACGGAACATCTCATCCTTGGCCTGCTGGCCCATGGAGAGAGCATTCCCGCCCAGGTGCTGCTCGATCAGGGGGTGAATCTCGATCAACTTCGCGAAAAAACACTCGCCCTTCTGCGTTCAAGCATAGACCCATCGCACGACCTGGCTCATTCGCGACACGGCGATTTCGAATGGGTGCACCAGCAGGAACTGGCCAAGGCCTTTCGGTCACCCACCTTCTGGCACGCCTTGATTCTCGCCGTTGACGCCGCGAACCGGGCCGGCGCCGGCGAGATCGAGCCGGTGCACCTCTTGTTGGCTCTGCTTCGTGATCCTACCAACGAGATTGCTGAACTGCTCGCCGAGAAAGGCGTGACCGCGAATTGGGTGCGGGAGCGCTTGGCCGCCAAAAATGAAACATAGGCAATAGATACTCGCACCCTGACCGTTTGACTCATGCGGGCACAAACGCGGGAACTATGGCGGAACGCGGTCCTTGATCATGGGATCCTCGAAGCACTGACGGCGTATCGGTGGCTGGCTTGAAGATACCGCTCTGTTCCACCGCTTCGTTATCCCATTCTTCTTCGTAAGACCAACGGCGAAACATCCATGGCGAGCGATTGACGCGTTGCCAACTCCACACCGTTCGCGTCGCATACCTCACGGGCCATGGCGGCGTCCGCGGAAGGTGCAGCGAATGGCGTAGATAAGAGTAGACGTTATGGAATCCCTATCGTAAGCCTCGACACCAGACGGTCGCTTTGGGCCGGCGTTGTTTGCGGTTATGGGGATTCGATTGCGCCGAGGTCCCAGGCGGTTGCTTGCGGTCTGGGGTTCCCGTTGATGTCGACGCGGATGTCCAGGCCGTAGAGTTCCGTGAACCGCCCGTAGGCCGGCGACACGATCG
>JADFMZ010000373.1 GCA_022563615.1 Planctomycetota bacterium | reverse complement strand
ACGAGCGATACAAGGGCACGAGTCCGTTGTCTTCCGTTTTGAACACGATCCGGGTAATCACCGGCGAGACGCGCACGATCGCCGTCGCGTCATAGGTCGGGGGAAGGAAGAGCCAGACGTACGGGATGGTAGCGCCGCAAATCAACACGAACGTGCACAGCATCAGCCATTTCGACCGCCAGAGCATCCCCGCCGAAAATCCGGGCTCGCGGGCAGGCGAGTCGGGCGCAGTCCATCGGTCATCCGGGATATCCGACAACTCGGCGCGCACCACGGACGCTGGCGGGCTGGGGCGGATTGCGCCGCCGTTCTCCGACAACAATTCAGAATCGGAAGGGTTCGTGATCGAATCTCCGCAAGTCTTGTATCTTACCAAACGTTCATGCGACGAGACGGTAGCTACCCGTTGAGGGGTAGGGCAAAGATCATCTTTGCGTTGCGCGGCCGGTCATTACGGTCTAGTGGGAACTCTGCCATCCTCCGAAACAACCCGACGGTTCGAGGTTTATTGGAGACCCATGGCACACAGGCCGGGAAACGAGAGTTTCTGGCCTACTAAGATCGGCCCCAACAATGCGGCGGCCTGCCAGGCGTGAATACCATGGCCTCGGCAGACTCCGTCCCCGTCGATTGCGCCTATGAATTTCGCGCAACCGACTGATATACAATAACTTAGAGCAATGCCACGTCAAGCAGGCATTGCACAAAAGGCTCATTCAGCCTCACGGGGGCGCAACCGCAACGTCCAGGGGATCATTCCGGTACCCCCAAGACAAACCGCACGAGCCACTATCATGGTGTCGGCCTGTTCTCGCCTGTTCTTACGGTCAGAAAGCATGGTGAACGTGACCGGACCAGGAAACATAATATTCTACAGCCAAACGACGCTCTTTGTTCCAATAACTAGGTCGGCCGCCAGAGTCGCTATTCGTCAGCCTGGTGAAACCCGGTTGAGTATTCCAGGCGGAGGTCCCAGGTGTAGCCAGTCGGCCTGTCCTTCCCAAAGTCATTCGCCTGACACGAAACGCCGGATGCAAGCAGCCAAAGGCGGCCGAGCCTGACGGCAGAGGTGCTCCAAGGGCCGAACTATACTCCACGCCGCGAGGAGCCGTGCGTGTACCTGATGACCTCGACAGTCCCCAAATCGAAAATGAAGCCCATCGCCGGGAAGAGATCCCCACACACTCGAGCTCAATCGCACGTGAAACGACGGGATCTCCACCCGATCACCCGTTGTTGGACGGGGCATTCTACTGCCTCAGGGATGAAAAGCAACCTTACCCCGCAAGGAAAGCGTATTGCCGCCCGACTGTCCGAGCCCCAGTTTTTCATCGACGGGCCATGCCTGACCCCGCCGTTCTGCCGCTCTTCGTCGCCCCCTGTAGAAGGTCGGGAAGATGCACCTGCAACTCTATTGCTTTTCGCGCTGGCTGCTGCCCGATGGCGTCCGAGAAGAAATGCATCAGAGGGGGGCAGAAAGTGGCAGTCACCGTCGGCCAGCCGCCGCAACCCGAATGATGTTTTCTATGGTTGCTTTTCGGACGCGACGATCTCGAATTGGGTTGTCAGCAGAAGATCCCCCTCGCTGGGGCATCGTCCCACGAGCGTCATGGCAGGCACTTTGCGATGATAGCCCCGGCTTACCCAGCCGAGCACCGGATCTTCGCTTCCCGTGACCATTTCGACCGAAAGGCAGGGATCGATCGTCATCGTAAGGAATCCCGTGTCGAACGAAACCCTGAATCGACTGTTACCGTCTTGCTCCACGAGGCAGTGTTCCGAAAAGTGCCAGTAGACCGTCACCTCGTGCTTGCCCCGCGCGAGAATCTCATCCCGTACAGTTAGAACGGCTTGAGCGGATGAACCAGGTTGAACACGATCGTCATCCGGCAGAATTACCGTCCGCCTGTGAACGACGGGGTCTTTGAGACGTACGTATCCGTCATGTTCTCCGATGACCATTCCACCTTGCTCGGTTGGCTCCCAGCGCAACAGTTGACATCGGGCCCGGTGACGCCACAGGAACAGCCCGAGCATTTCAGACTGATCCATGTTGTCGACAACCACGGTGTTGTGGGCTCGTGTGCCGCGAAAGTAGCGGCGCCATTGTGGATAAGTGAAATAATCGTAGGTGCCGGGGTCAACCAGTACGTCCAAACCGCCCACCCGCAGCAAGACGCTCAGAGCGTCGGCGTGACCGTGCGCCGCGATCGACAGGTATCCAAGCTCCCCGCAATCAAACACCACGCTGATCCGGTCAGCCTCGCCCCGGTGGCCTCGCTGCAACAGGTAGTATCCCGAGGCCGGCAAGGGCCGCGACTGAATCGGACATGCGGCTTCGACATCCTTCAAACCTTCAAACTGCTTGCGACCGGCGGGGCCGAAAAGCCAGAATCCCGCCTCGCAGAATGACCCGGCGCGCGCTTTGAAATCCGACCGTTCAAACAGCATCGCGCCAATCGAAAAAAGCGACGCGAGACTATCGGTGTTTCCTCCCAGATCAACCACGTACCCGTCATCCCCGTCTCCGATTTGAGGCGGCGCGTCGGCGCCCTCGGTCAGCGCGTCCAAATAGTCGAACATCCGCTCCATTCGTTCCCAGTATTCCTCGGGAAAATCCTCTCCGGCGCGGCGCGCGCACAGGCCGGCCAGGATGAAAAACCACAAGACAAACACATGATACGCTGTGGCTTGCTCGCACGTTCCACCGTCGAGGTAGGTCTGCTGAAGAATCTCACGCACAAGAATCTCGCGACTGTCGGCGCGCCACTTGGCTGAGCCTTTCAATCCTGTGAAGTAGCTGCCGGCGATGAACACACCAGCCGCTTCGCCGATCAGATGATTGTTGGCCGACGAAAATCTGGAGTACTGCCGCGTGATCTGCGAAAGGTGCTGATGGACTGAAAGCAGAACCTGGTGGCGCAGCGGCTCCGGCAAACAGGCCCCACCGTCCAGCAGTTCATACGTCCAAACCCAGTTGATCAAACGAATCGCCAGCTCCAACGGGCTACGCCATTGCATGCCCAGTCCATAGGGACATTGCTTGATCCAACCCTCAAGCTGCCGGCTAATCTCTTGGGCGTACTGCTCCTTTTCCGTGACGCGATAGGCCCGGGCGAGCACGACGAGGTGGTGATGGCGGCTCAGCTCCCACACCATCTTGCAGTCGCCGACTTCCTGATAATCTCGATAGTCGATCGAAGCGCCGGCCCGCAGGGGAATCCGTTTCCCAGCCTCGTATTCGTAGTTCCAGTCGATCTCGTCCCCGAGGTGCAGGTCTTGCAGGCTCAGCAGGTCTATCCGGTGTTGGACCAGTCGATCCGCTTGAGCGATCAGTGCGGGTTTCCATCGCCGGGTCTCAGCCGAGTTGAACTTCAACTCGCCGGATCGAAAATGCTCACCCAACACTTGCGACGCGCTGATGCTTTCGTCCGTGTTCGCGCCGAGAATGTGGCCGACCGCCCCGTCCCGAGCACGCCAAGGCCTAAGCGGTCGGTCCAGCGAACCACACACCTTGCCCCAAGCCCGCCAAGCCACTTCCCGCGGCGTCATGGAGGCTAGACGCTGAATGTACCATCGGAGCGATTGCATCGAGATTACTCTGTACGCTATGACGGCTCGCGCGCCTACAGCGTTCTCATTTATTGTGGTTCGCCATTTCGGGAAAATCTCCAGGAAAAAAAGGTCGTTGGAGCGCTACAGAAAATAGAA